>CAYZKX010000218.1:0-4226 GCA_964479055.1 uncultured Flavobacteriaceae bacterium | reverse complement strand
GATTTCGCCATTAAAACTAAAACATAGTGTATTAGTGTTGCTGGTTGTTAAAAAGCGTATAGGATGCTTGGCAAACGTTGTTAAAGCACTATTTTGGGTTGGATTACTCAATGCACTTTGATGCACATTAAATGACCCCGATTCTTCAGATAAGTAATAAAACCTATCATTATCACTATTGAAAACAGGATTACGATCTTCTCCATTAAAATTAGATAGTTGCGAATACTCTCTAGAGGCAAAATCATATGCCCATATATCTCTTGTTACAGCGGACGTATGGTGTTTTCGCCAATCGTTCTCGTAGCCCTTTCTATCATGAAAAATGAGTTTTGTCCCATCTGGACTATAAGTTGCATTATGCGCTGGAGATGTTAACTCTAACGAGACGCGACCGCCATTTGATGGTACACTATACAATTCTGCCATTACCCCAGAAGGAAACTGAACATTAGTGTGTAAATCCTGTCGCACACCAGTAAAGAGAATTTTTTTATTATCTGGACTAAAATCACTGGGCACCTCATTTGTGGAATGGTAGGTTAATCGTTTTGCCTCGCCTCCTGAGGACGGCATTACAAAAACATCAAAATTGCCATATCTATCAGAAGCAAAGGCAATCTGTTTACCGTCATTACTCCATACAGCGTTATAGTCATAACTTTCTGATAGCGTCATAGGTATTGCTTCACCTCCATCAACATTCACTTTATAAATATCACCTTGGTAATTAAACAAAATAGAATTTCCATCTGGTGAAATAGCTGGATAGCGTAACCAAAGAGGATTGTCTTGAGCAAATGAGAGGAATACAGTTAAAAGTGCGATTGACGAAATTATCTTTTTCATGAGTTAAAAAAATGAACGCCAGGAAGAGGCGGGTTGATTGAGCTTCTAAATTACGAAATATCAATTCATTTTGAAGCTCATTCCAAAACAACTTTTTTATTATCAACGCAATACGAAAGATTAAAAATCAAAAATCAAACTGATAAGTAGCTCCCGCCAAGAACTGAATGCCCTGTACCGGGAAATTCAAAAAACGTTGATAGTCTTGATTAGCAATATTGTTAGCCTTGGCAAAAAACGCCAACTGGTCTGTTAAGCGATAACCCAAATGGGCATTAGCATCAAAATAACTATCCAATACCACCGTTTGGGGCTCAACAGGAATAAAAGATCCACTAACCTGAATTTGGTCCTTACGTTCGCCTACAAAAAATAAACTCGCGCCAGCAAACCACTTTCTGGAAATTTGATAATCTAAAAATAATGAACCTTCAACATCAGGCAAGTTCCAAGCTTCTTCTTCATTGTCTGTGGAATACCCAAAGTATTCGCCCTTTATACCCATAGTAAAGTTTCGGTTTACATCGATGTTCAACTCACCTGCCACAGAATAGGTCTTTACATTATCATAAATAATATCATAGGAATTTCCATACTGGTAATCTTCTTCAGCAAAGGTTTGAATTGGATTGGATTTAAACAATGGCTTTTCATTTTCCGCCCAATAATTCCCTCTTATATTATAACTCACATTATTACTCAATCGTCCTTTTAATCCAAGAAATGCGCGATACCGTTGGTCTGTGGGTGCAATCAATAAGGTTGGCGAGACAAATGGATTTTGCTGCACAAAATCGTAGTAGGAGTTTTGTATTAAGTCTCCTTTTATGCCTGCGTAACCAATTAAAATATCAGAAACCACGCGGTATGAAGCATCAATATTTGGATAAATAAAGAAACGATTATCACTAACCTCAGTATCATTGAGATACACAAAATTCGCGCCCAGGGATACCGTAAGGTCGTCCTCACGCATCTCGTAGGCGCCAGCAGCACCAACAGTGACATTACCATAGTTTATTTCTTGCTCACTTATATAGGTGCGATCAAAATTACCACCAATATAATCCACGCGTATTTCTGCAGAAATTTCTTCATCTGCAACAGGAATATCAAAACTAGTTTTCGCAACAAAACGATTCTCACCAGAATCCCTATCATCACCAAAACGTCTAAAACGAACACTGCCATCGTTAATAATTGCGTCATCAAAATTCAGTTTCCCACCTACATAAAAGCTGTTATATTTTATTTGTGGATCAATCATTTGAATTTCTGAATTATCAAAGAAACCTTCTGGCAAACCGTACCAGTTAGATGCTTGTAAACTAGCACCTAAATCAATTTTCCATGAAAAATCATTTAATCGTTGAGAATAGTTAGCATTCAATGCCGTCCTAGAAAAGGCATCATCCAACACCACATCTTCTATCCCACCCTGAGAGGAGTGATGGCTAAAATAGCCACCTACATTTTCAGTAGAATTCAATGCATGGTTAAGATACAATTCTCCAATCATGGTTGTATACGTCCCAAAACCTAGAGAAGCATAATTGTCATATAACAACAATGGTTTTGCCTTATCCACATCAGCAGCCTTTCCTTTTGCAGGAGTAAACGTCGAAGCTACAGGGATGGAAAAAATAGTATATTTCACATCCTTTTTCTTGATGTTTTCGTCATCCTCTAAGCTTGGTATATCCTTAATCTTAAATGCATCTGAAATGGTAGGCGTATAAGGTTTAATAACATATACTGTTTGACTGTCGATTGTATCCTTAGAACGCTCCTGAGCGTTTAAAAACATTATACTTAATAGTGAAAGAATTACTAAACTATATTTGATTTTCATGTGTGTTTTCATTTTTGTGATAATTGGCTCTTGATGAATGAGATTATTAATTATCACCTGTTGTGATTGATGAATTTGTTTTGGCTTCTTCGGATTTGATACGTCGTAATTCAATTTCAG
The DNA here is from genome assembly GCA_964479055.1 of uncultured Flavobacteriaceae bacterium. Taxonomy (GTDB): domain Bacteria; phylum Bacteroidota; class Bacteroidia; order Flavobacteriales; family Flavobacteriaceae; genus CAYZKX01. The sequence continues at coordinate 1,405 of CAYZKX010000218.1, read as the reverse complement.
CTTCACTGACTACATCATCAAATTCTGGGAAGTTTGAAATAACACTCTCTAAAATGTATGTAGCTTGAAACGCATCGTCCAATGCGTAATAATTCTTTGCCATTACAACAAGACCTTTTGCAGAATATAGTTTATAACTACTATAATCCTTTGCCAATTTTTGAATTACAGTATTAGAAGCTTCAAATTGTCCTTCTTTGTTTTTGAAATAGGCATTGTAGTATAATGCTTCAGCTGCGACACTACCGCTTGCTGATCGTTCTACTAAAGCATAGGCATCTTTGGCTTTGGTTTCGTTACCCGTTTTTATGGCAGATCTTGCAATAATCAACTGAGCATCATTTTTAACTTTTGAATCTAAATTAGATCTTGAAAGTACTTGTTCAGCATAACCTACAGCTTCAGAAAACTTCTCCGTTTGATAATAGGCATTCATCAAATTGGATTGTGCATAAATGACATTTTGTGGATAGTCGGCATCCGTTTCTAAACGCTGAAGTATCGGAATGGCTTTGCTCCATTGAGAACTATTAAGATATATCTCACTTAACTTAACAATAGCTTGTTCGGTATATTCATTCTTTGCTGCGTCAACCACATAACTGTAATGTGGCTCTGCATTATCAAACAAAGTTTTCTTAAAATATTGTTGCGCTAGGTAGAAATGGGATTTTAAAGCATGGATGCCGTTTGGAAAAGCGTTCAAATATTTGTTGAATTGCCGAATGGCTTCATCTGTATTATTATCTAAATACTGTTTCTCTGCTGCCGCGTAAGTAGTGTTATCCAATTCAGCATCAGTAACCTCAACATAGTCCAGAGTCTTAACCCATCTCGCATATTCATCCACACGCCCTAAATCAATATAGATCAATCGTGCTGTTGAAACCGCTTGGACTGCTTCTACTGAACTTGGATCTTGGCTGGCCACTTGTTTAAACTTACTTAGCGCCTGCTCATTATCATTACCATTATAATACACTAATCCTTGTCGCAACAAAGTTTTAGAAATGAATGCGCTTCTTGGATATTCTTTAGTTAATCGATCATAAGTGCGCATTGCATCGCTGGTGTTACCGTTTTTAACATAAGAATTGGCGAGCTCATACATGGCATCATCCCTGAGCCCAGATTTTGGATAACCATTTATAAAAGTATTAAGCTCCTTTACTTTGGTGTTGCCTTGCCCGATATAGCCATAGCTCATTGCTTTTTGAAAGGCGGCATAATCTGTTTCTATTTCACCAATCGCTATGGCCTTATCATATGCGCTAATAGCTTTTTGGTAATTGCTTGATACAAAATAACCGTCTGCTAATCTTAAATAGGCATCATTTTGACGCAACTTATCACGTGAACTATTTGCAATAAAACGCTCATAGTAGGTCGAAGCAGAGTTGTAATC
>CAYZKX010000217.1:0-4230 GCA_964479055.1 uncultured Flavobacteriaceae bacterium | reverse complement strand
GTTAATGGCTCTAGTTTTTGCCAAACCGGGTAATCCTTCAAGCAATAAATTGCCATTGGCCAATAGTACCATTAGAATACGCTGAACTACATTTTCCTGTCCAAGAATAGACTGATTCATTTTAGCTTCAAGCTCTCTTATGGTATTTAAGTTTTTGTTCATAGTACGTTTTATGTCAAGAGCAAATCAGAGTCTTGTAGGAAAGACTCTGATTTGAACATTAATATTAATCTCTACCTTGAGATAGTTTTTCCATGACTTTGTCTAAGGAGAAACTAGCTGCTTTTTGTCGTGGAGGATACTCTTGAAATGTTGAAAGAAATTGACCAACATAAGCTTGTGCAGGAACTAATAAATATGCACGATCTATCAGCCAGTCATAGTAGGTGTTACTCGTAATTGTAGCTCTCTCATAAGGATCGCGACGCATATGAAAAATCAAAGGCACTCTCAAAGGCGTAAACGGATTTGCCCAAACTTCTAAAGTACCAACTGATCGTTGCTCCATAAAAATGAGTTTCCAATCTTCGTATCTCAGTGCTGTTAAATCACCATCATCTGAAAAGTAAAAAATTTCTTTTCTCGGTGATTCCACATTCTGTGGATCTTTTAAGTGTTCAATCATATTATATCCGTCTAAATGAATCTTATAGTTTCTACCTAAAGCAGAAGATGTATATCCATCTAAAAGATCTTCCTTAATGTCTGCTTTACCAGCTGCTGCAGCAAATGTTGGCAACCAATCCATATGATGTACAATGCCATTACTTATTGACCCAGGCTTTACAACTCCTGGCCAACGCACTGCCGCTGGTACACGCCAACCACCTTCCCAATTGGTGTTTTTCTCACCTCTAAATGGTGTCATGGCAGCATCAGGCCACGTATTCATATGCGGACCGTTATCTGTGGAATAATGCACAATTGTATTATCAGCAATTCCAAGTTCATCGAGTAGATCTAAAAATTTACCAATATGCATATCATGTTCTACCATACCATCGGCGTACTCATCCTGACCAGAAATGCCTCGTAATTCATCTTTCACATGCGTTCTAAAATGCATTCGTGTGCCACTCCACCAACAAAACCAAGGTTTTCCTGTTGCATGCTGTTCACGAATCCATGCAATTGCGGCTTCACTGGTTTCATCGTCTACAGTTTCCATCCGCTTTTTAGTCAATGGTCCTGTATCTTGAATATTTCCATCGGCCGCAGATCGAATAACACCACGCGGACCAAAAGTTTCACGAAATGTGCGGCCATCCGCAAGTTTCATGTCTCCAGGGTAGTCTTCATTTTCAGGTTCTTCTTCTGCATTTAGATGATAGAGGTTACCAAAAAACACATCAAAACCGTGATTGGTAGGTAAATGCTCATCGCGATCACCCAGATGATTCTTTCCAAATTGCCCAGTTGCGTAGCCTTGATCTTTTAAGATTACAGCAATGGTAGGATCCTCAACTTGCATGCCTTCTTTTGCGCCGGGTAATCCAACTTTAGATAATCCGGTTCTAAAAACGCTTTGCCCCATAATAAAAGATGACCTTCCAGCTGTACAGGATTGTTCACCATAATAATCCGTAAAAATTATTCCTTCATTTGCTATTCGATCAATATTAGGCGTTTGGTAACCCATCAAACCCATAGTATAGGCACTGATATTTGATTGTCCAATATCGTCACCCCAGATCACTAATATATTGGGTTTGTCTTGCGCACTTATTAATGATACAATGAATGCTACTACTAATGTTAAGCTAACTTTTTTCATATTCTTTTAAATTTAATTTCGTCTTGGTTGGGTTAATTGCTGTACTACCTTGTCTATTCCAAGTGAACTTCCTTGTACAGGAGGAAACTCCTTAAACGTTTCTAAGAACTTACCGATAAAGGTTTGAGCAGGAACAAATAACCACATATTATCGCCATACCATCTGGTATATAAAGCAGATTTCCAAGACACTTCATAAGGGTCTGCTCTTAAGTTGATAGCAAGTGGCCAAGAAGGGGATTTTCTGTAAGCCTCGTTTATGGCACCTTCCATAATAGTGAAATGTAATTTCCAATCTTTATATCGTACAGCGTTCAAATTACCTCCAGCATCAAAATAGAATATTTCGTTTCGAGGTGCTTCATCTACTTCCCCTTTGAAATATGGCATCAAATTATAGCCATCAAGGTGCTGCTTAAATGTTTTACCATTAGCCGAATGTCCATTTTTAACTTTCTCTTTGATGTTTGGATCTCCGGCAGCAGCTAGTAATGTAGGCATCATATCCTCATGAGAAAAAATGTCATTATATATTGTTCCAGGCTTAATAACACCTGGCCATCTTATAGCTGTTGGCACTCTAAATCCACCTTCCCAAGTGGTTCCTTTTTCACCAGCAAATGGCGTGGTTCCACCATCAGGCCATGTGAATTTTTCAGCACCATTATCGGTAGAATACATAATTATGGTATTGTCTATAATGTTTAGATCTTCTAAGACCTTTAAAACTTTACCAATATTCTTATCGTGTTCTACCATACCATCTGGATATAAACCAATTCCTGTTACACCAACACTCTCTTCTTTGAGGTGTGTCCATACGTGCATTCTAGTGGCGCTTAGCCACACAAAAAATGGCTTGCCTTCGGCATGTGCTTTTTTAATAAAATTAATGGCAGCATCCGTAAACTCATCATCCGCAGTTTCCATTCGTTTTCTCGTTAATGGTCCAGTATCCTGTATATTACCATCGGCGGTTGATCGAAGTACACCGCGTGGGCCAAAATTTTTATGGAATTCAGGATCTTTAGGATAATAGTACGTTTCTGGTTCTTCTTCTGCATTCAAATGGTATAAATTACCAAAGAACTCGTCAAATCCATGATTTGTGGGAAGATGCTCATCTCGATCGCCCAAATGGTTCTTACCGAATTGACCAGAAACATAACCGTGTGGTTTTAATAGCTCAGCTATGGTTGGCTGCGAATCTTGAATACCTTGTTTAGCTCCGGGCATTCCAATTGTTAGCAAGCCAGTTCTAAATGGATGTTGACCTAGAATAAAAGCCGCTCTACCAGCGGTGCATGATTGCTGTGCATACCAATCGGTAAACATCGCACCCTCCTTAGCAATACGGTCAATATTTGGAGTTTGATATCCCATCATTCCGTGATTATAGGCACTTATATTTGCCCAACCAATATCGTCGCCCCAAATCACTAAAATGTTAGGTTTATCCTGTCCGAAACTTAAAAAAGTAAGCAAAACAAGACATGTAGTAATAAATGTGTTTTTCATAATGATTTTAATAGTTGTTTATAGTTATAAATTAATGTGCTGTTTCGTAAGTGAAATGTTGACCTCCAATTGATGCTTCATACATTAAACCGCCTTTTGTATGCGTAAAAACGGCCACGCCATCTTTATAAGCCACATCAATGGACGCTCCTGCTGTAATGGCTACTGCCGAGGCTTGAGCATCAAATTTCAAGTTACCATTGGCAAAATGGTCAAATGCCTCTTTGGTTTCAAAAAAAATGACTTCACTATATTGTTGCCCGCCTAATTGTAAACCTATCGAAGCTTGCTTTAGTTTAGAAGAGGCCACGGGTAGATGGTTTTTATATACTATTCCACTTCCTGCGGCACCACCAATACCAATTCCTGCTTTAGTGATTTTAGGGAACACAACATAGCCATAAGCTTGATCTACATAAGTTTGAAGTTTAGGTGAACTTTCAAGCATTTCTTCTAGGGCTGCATTAGCATCTTTTTCAAGCTCAGGTTTCCATCCACCCACTTGGGCAACTAGTGTCGCCGTAAATACCACAGTTAACACCATGGTTAGCAAAGTTTTTAAATTTAAAGATCTCGTTTTCATTGTATAGTTGTTTAAGTTATTACGTAAAAAATATAGACCAAGCGAATCCGAAGGTATGTGCATCTAATCCCACGTCATCAATAGCATCGGTCCATAAATAAAAAATTTTGGCACTTTGATTCTTAGTCAATCTAAAACCAAAAGAAGCCGATCCCAACAAGTTTTTTCTTTTATCGTTTTTTGATTCATTATCAACAGTTGATTCTCCTCCAGTTCCATAACCAATACTTGCAGATACCCATGAATTATTTTTAAAAAAACGAATTAAATGTGATTGCAGAGCATATATTGGTTTTTGTTCTCGCTCTTTGCCATTAAAAAAATTGTTGTTGTCAGTATAAATAAACACTGATCC
>CAYZKX010000216.1:0-4245 GCA_964479055.1 uncultured Flavobacteriaceae bacterium | reverse complement strand
AGCTTTTAGTAAAATAAGACAAGTTGGAATATCCTACTGAGTAAGCAATTTCTGAAACACTTCCTGCTTTTAATTTTAGCATTCTATGTGCTTCATTTAATCGCATTTCGGTGATTAATTGATTGGCTGATTTATCAGATAAAGCCTTAAGCTTTCTATGAAGTTGGGATCGACTAAAGCCTACGTGTCTGGCAATATCTTCAACACTAAATTGCTCATTGTCAATATTATTTTTGATACAACTAAACACATCTTGCAGAAACTTGTCGTCTATTGAATTTACATCAATATCGTCAATTAAAAGCATGTCTAAGGCTTTAAAGTATTCCCATAATTTCTTACGAGAATCGATTAGGTTTTTCATCCGCAGTATAAGCTCCTTTTCATCAAATGGCTTGGTAAGGTATGCATCTGCACCTTGAGTCAAACCTTCTATTTTACTGTCCTGACCTGCTTTTGCAGTTAACATAATAATTGGGATATGACTTGTTTTTGGGCTGGTTTTTAAAGAATGACACAATTCGTAACCATCTTTTTTAGGCATCATGATATCGCTAATTACAATGTCAGGAATGTGTTCAAAGGCCATACGCTCCCCTTGTATGCCGTTTTCAGCAGTTAATACTTCATATTGATCTTTTATTATATCAGTAATAAAAAAGCGTAAGTCGTCATTGTCTTCTACAACAAGTGCAACAGAAAGTTCTTTAATAAGGCCATTACTTTCTACAGGTTGTTCAACTTCCAATGTATCTGTTTGGATCAATTCATTATGAGGTTTTTCAGAAATATCTTCAATAACAGAGTTAGATTTTGGAAGTCCTTCTAACGTTATAGGTAGTGTTACTTTAAAGGTAGTTCCTTGTCCAATAACACTGTCAACACTAAGATTGCCATTATGAAGGTCTACCAATTCTTTAACAAGGGAAAGACCAATTCCAGAACCTTTTTCTTCACTTCCTTCAACACGATAGAAGCGGTCAAAAACAAGCTTTAACTCGTCTTTGCCTATTCCTTTACCTGTATCTGAAATCTCAATGGTTACGGAACCGTTAGTTTGTGCAACAATTACAGTTACTGAACCATTATCTGATGTATATTTAAAGGCATTAGATAATAAGTTGCCTACAATTTTTTCAAGTTTGTCCTTGTCAAACAAGGCTTTCTCTATGTCTCCTGGAAATTGTGTGTTGAGGCTAATGTTTTTACGTTCAGCTAAACTTTCAAAAGAAAATACCAACGAACGTATATGTTTAATTATATTATCGTGCTTTAATGATAAATGTACTTTGCCACTTTCTAATTTAGAGAGGTCTAACAACTGATCGATAAGAGATTGCAGTCTATTAGTATTAGAATCTATAACCTTGAATGCTTTGGTACTTAAAGTAATATCATCTGTTGTACTTTGGTTTTTGGCTCTATTTAAAGGGCCCTTAATCAAAGATAAAGGTGTCCTAAACTCATGACTAATGTTAGCGAAGAATCGCGTCTTAATTTCATCAAGATCTTTTATGCGTTGCATTTCGGCATACGTTTGCTGGGCTTTAAGTCTTTCTTCTTGCCTTTGATTATTTAACACCTGACGCCTATAGGCAATTCCTATAGAATAAATTATAACTTGTAAAAAAATTGCATAGGCAAAAGGATCGCCAAAGGTTCTTGTTGGGTTTATGATTTGCATTGCCCATAGAATCCCAACTATTAATAATGCGGTTGCAACTAATGAACCTATTCCAAAATATTTAGCGAAAAGATCCTTCTTTGAAACTAAAATAACAGAAAGTGTTAAGCTCGCAATTGTGTATACATTAATGATCATGTAATGAATACCAATACCTGTAAAATAAGCTGAACCATTAAAAGCTAAATGATATACTATCATTGCAATTATCTCAATCACGAGACCTAAGGCTAACCACAGCATAAATTTGTCAATAATTGGAAATTTCTTTTTGGAATCGATAAATGAACGTCCAAAAAACCAAAATGTGTAGAAAATTCCATTAGCTATTATCAAAAATATGGTGAATCTAAACTTTGTAACACTACCAATTATTAGTCCATTTGCCATGGAATACGTGAGAACACAGAAAAACAACCAAATAGAAAACCAGAGATACACACGATCTTTTAAATAAAAAAAGTGCACAATATGATAAAGGAACATAATAAAAGTGATGCCAAACAGAAATAGGTTAAAACTGTTGTTAAATTCGAAGATCTGATGATAAAATGAATGGCGTGGATGGCGAACACTTAGGTTGAAATAAGGTGGGTAGCCAATGCTATTTCCTTTAGCCTTAATTAGAATAGTTATTTTTTGATTTATAGGCAGGTGGTCCAATGATACCTCATTCAAAACCCAATGACTTGAGGTGCTGCGCTCTCTTTGAGGGTATTCAACACCAGTTTTTTCATGAAATATCAGGTCACCCTCGACATAACCATATACATCTATTTTTCCATTACTTTTAGTCCAAGCAGGAGGACCGATCATCTTATCTTCAAAACTTAAAGTCCATCCAACTAAAGAATCTGTGCTGAATATATCTATTTTGCCCCAATAAGTTGATCCAACATTTAATAATCTTCCAAAGGCAGATCTATGTTGTAGGTGCAATGTGGAATCATGCAATAGGGAGTTTTGATCTAAATCACCATCAACATCTTCGATAATCAACAACTTTGGCATGAGATCATGAACAGGAAAGGTTTGGTCTATGAAATAGACATTCTGAGACCAGGTTATACCTGATAGAAATAGATAAAGTACAATGATGAGATTTTTCATTGTTGTTGATACTGTATTATGACATTGATTTGAAAAGATACAAAAAATGTTAGCACGCATTCACAATACAAATATCTGAACCCCTGGTCCCAATAAATAACACAAATTAAGCATCGAATAGCATTTTTGTTGCACCGATTGGTAAATGACACAAAAGTGTTATAAATGTCTATAAATTCATTAATTATTATACAAGTCTCAGGATAATTTTACACTAACAATCACATCAATAGTTTAATTATGAAACGAAAAAAATTTCTAAAAACAGCCGTACTAAGTATGGGGGCAATGACGCTTACGCCAAGCGTACTAGCTAAAGCAAACCTTTCTGTTCACAACATTAGATCAGCAAGGAATAAAAACCTGGCATCCAAAATACTGAGATCGGGTGAAGGAAAAGAACAGGTGGTTTTAGGAGATCATCAAGTAATCAAATTGAATGGCAAGGATACAAATGGCCAATTTACTTTGATTGAACAATTTAATGACCCCGGTATGGAAATTCCCATGCATATTCATAAAGATGAAGATGAGATCTTTCATGTACTTTCCGGAGAATTGCAAGTGAAAGTAGGAGAAGAAACTAAAACACTAAAGACAGGAGATATTGGATTTTGTCCTAGAGGCATCCCACATGCATGGAAAGTTGTAGGTAGTGAGAAAGCTAAGGTGATGTTAAGCATTTACCCTTCAGGTCTAGAAGAAATGTTTAGTGAACTGGCCACTTTGCCAGATGGTCCTCCTGATTTTGAAAAAGTAGCGAAAATATGTGAGAATTATAATATTCGATTTGTTTAATCTTTAATTGGAAAGTTATGAAATTTAAAATGAGAACTATTAATCTATCTATCATTGTAATTACTATTCTTTTATTCACAAGTTGCAGTAATGATGACGATGCTAACCCGCCACAGCAAGAGGCCTGGGAGATCGAATTAGAACAAGTAAAAGCCGCCACAGCTGCCTATGTTGATATTAATGTGGCCATTAATGAGGGTCGATTTGATGCTTCAGGTTATGTCCCAAATATGGGCCATCATTATTTGAATCCAGTTCTGGCAGATGGCACCTTTGAGCTAACAAAACCAGAATTTATTTTATACGCACCAGATGAGAATGGTAATTTGCAAATGGTAGCTATTGAATACGGGATTGTTCCTAACGATCCTGAGAATCCAGGAAACCCTCCTGAAGGCTTTACTGGCAGTGAGGATGATTGGCACTACAACGAAATGATAGGCATGTGGACTCTTCATGTTTGGACCATATTAGAGAATCCTGATGGGCTTTTTGCAGCATTTAATCCAGTATTGGGAGATTGAATTGATTATTTTTTGAATTAGGACATTTTAATAGTATTGAAATTGCTATTAATTTTGAGAAATTAGTTTTTTATTAAAAGCCATACATATTAATGTTTGGCTTTTGTTATTGGTAATATTAACCAATAA
>CAYZKX010000215.1:0-4253 GCA_964479055.1 uncultured Flavobacteriaceae bacterium | reverse complement strand
CCGTCATGGCTGCCAATTCTCCACCTGTGGAGGTCATTGCTTTGAGTGCTTCAAAATTGCCTATACCATTTGCTAAAGACCACTTTTCATGATCTAAGACAGCTCGCTTCTGAACTGATGAAGTAAAAACAATATCAGAGTCAAAAACAACTTTCGGTTTAACCTTTCTTAAGACATTAAAGAGGTTTTTACTTTTTTCTTGAAATTCCATAACCTTGGGATATTGTGGGCCATCAGGGTTTCCATATACAGGGTGAGACAACAGGTCAGGATTCATCCCAGCGGTATTTGGAGATATAAAGGCACCCTTCGCTTTGAGGTTTTTACAAGTCTCTTCTGTAATAAATTGCGCATGATCAAAGCACATGATTCCTAGGTCTAGGCCACGCTGAATATGTTCATCTAAATACACATGCGCAGCAACATAGGTATCCCAGGTTTCCGCAACTTCTACCACAGCTTTAATTTCATCCGGTGTAAACTGTAATGAATGCATGGGGTCTTTTTCAGATGAAACGCCTCCCCCAATCATGACCTTAAAATAATCAGCTCCGTTAGCCAGATTCTCACGGGTAGCCTTTAACATTTCAGCGTGCCCATCAATAAGTCTTGACATTCCCAGTCGGACTGTATTACTTTCTTTAGGGTTTATATTACTTCTAAATCTAAAGTCTCCATGACCAGAGGTTTGCGAAAGAAATCCTCCTGCTACATACAATCTAGGTCCTTCAATTGCTCCTTCTTCAATAACACGTCTTAAACCATCGTGCATTCCTCCCATATCACGAGCTGTAGTGAACCCATTATAAAGATGCTCTCTTGCCGCAGCTGCTGCATAGGCACCGATATATTCCCAGGTATCACCTTCTACTGCTTGAACACCACCAGGCATTTGCAAATTGAAATGAACATGAGAATCGATAAGTCCAGGCATCAGTGTCATGCCTTTGCAGTCAATGATAGTGGTGTTTTCAGTTTGTATAATAGCCAGGCTTTCTTCAGATACCTCTTTAATTATATTATTGATTACTAAGACATCCCGTTCTAAGAGCTGATTAGTAGTACCATCAAAAACCTTGGCGTTGGTAAATAATATAATTTTGTCCGCTGCTTCTTTTTGAGCAATTGCGGTGTGTGATAATAGAACTAATACTATAATGATGATTTTTTTCATGTGTAGATATTTAATGAATACCAGCGATTAGTAAATAAGCTATATCCCATGAGTATGGCTTTTATACATTGTTGCCATTCGTTATTTTAATTCATTTTTATATATAACTCCATTTTTCATAATAAGAACTATTTTATTGTAGGGGTCAGCTAAATATTCGATGTTCTCTAATGGATTACCATTTACAATGATAATGTCAGCATATGCTCCTTCCTTTATTACCCCGAGTTCACCTTCTGGATAAGGATTTCTGGGACCTGTTTCTTCCCGAAGCATCCGCCCATTATTATAGGTAGCTTGCTTAAGCACCTCTGAAGCAGGCCAATATTTTGCTCGGACAACGAATTCGTTATTTGCAGTACGTTGTACATCAATAGGGCCAACAACATCCGCCCCAAATGCAATTTTTTCATAACCTGAATCCCTTAAAATTTCGATTTGATTTAAAGCTCCTTCATATATTTTCTTTGCTTTATGTACATTATCAGGTCCTACGTAGTTAGCTATTGTCTCAAATGGTAGACTTAGCATTGTAAAATATGGTGAAATCCATGCGTCAGCTTCCATGATCTTATCCATGCCTTTCTGAGTCATTAGAGTACCATGTTCGATACTTCTAACGCCTGCATCGATAGATCTTATGATCGATTCATCATGATAAGCATGTACCATAACATAGGTGCCATAATCCTTTGCTGCTTTAACAGCAGCTTCTATTTCCTCAGGCAAATACTGTAATGTATATAAAGGTCCATAACTAGAGGAAGCACCGCCACCAGCCATTACTTTAACCTGAGTTGCCCCTAACCTAAGAACTTCTCTAGTAGCGCGCAAAACCTCTGGTATTCCATCAGCAATGATTTCCATACTTGTTGGTTTTTGAGAATTGGTAGGCTTATTGCCTGCTATATTTGGATTAGGCGTATTGTAATGTCTATGATCACCATGACCGGAAGTTTGAGAAATGACTGCCCCAGAAGAGTATATTCGTGGACCAATTAGCTTACCTTCTTCTACCGCTTTATGAAGAGACATTGAGGGTCCACCAGCATCTCTTACAGTTGTATACCCACGCATTAACCAATCTGTCGTTACCTTAGATGCACTAATACCCCAGTACATCCAATCTACATCATCCATTAAAGTATGTAGTTGTTCTGGTACAGCAATATGAGTATGGGTGTCAATTAATCCAGGCATAAGGGTCATTCCTTTACCGTCAATAATAGTCACATTATCTGTTTGTATAATTGATAAAGGCTCCGCGGAAACCTCCTTAATAATATTATTTATTACCAATACATCTCTTTTTAAAAGTCTATCGGTCTTCCCATCAAATACCATTGCATTTGTAAAAAGAATAACTTTATCCTCTTTTTTGGTTTTTTCGATCTGAGCTTTTGTCGTGATTGAAATTCCCAGAATTAATAGTAACATTAACAAATACCTTACCATAATTAATTAGATTTAAATTGTTGGGTTCCGTTTATCCACGTTTCCAAGATTTTAATTTCACCAATGCTATCGGCTTTCACAGTTAATGGATTGTCATCTAAAATTGTAAAATCTGGCAACTTACCAACTTCCAAGGACCCTATTTTCTTCTCTGACATTAATTGCCAAGCCGCAGTCGAGGTCACTGCTCTCAATGCCATCTCTCTCGATGCCTTTTCATCAGGGGCTAAAATGTATCCGGGTTCTGCATACAATTCACGTGTAACCGCTATTTCCACCATTTCTAATGGAGTAAAATTGGTAACTGATGCATCTGAATGGAGAGAATATGGTATACCTAATTTTTCGAATGAGCCACAACGATCTAATTTTTCTGTTTTCTCCAGACCAAAGATTTTGTTCTTAAAAGCAGAACCCCAGATTTTAACATGGCCAATTAAAAATGAAGCACTTACATTTAAATCTAAAAACCTCTCCAATTGGTCGTCTTGAACTATTGAACAATGTTCAATTCTTGGACGAATCATATTAACTCCATCATCTTCTAATCGTTCAACGACATCAAGAATATTATCAATAGCGGCATCTCCATTACCATGCATAGCCAATTGAAAACCTTTCTTAGTTTGAATCCTTGCAATTTCATACATTTGATCTTTCGTCATATAAGCGAGTCCCTGCGAATTAGTCCCCAAATAAGACTCCCTTTGTAAACCAGTCCTAGCCTGATTGGATCCATCTGCAGATATTTTAATTCCAATAGCTTTAACCTTGTCATTACCACTACCCATTTCCAGGCCTTGAGCTTCCCAAGAATCAATTTGGGAATAATGTAAATATCCTCTAATTCTAAGATTAAATAATTCTTTATCTGCATATTCTAAAAAAGAATTAAACTCATTGGGTCCTTCAATTCCACCTATTCCGGCATCACCTACAGTTGTCAAACCAACTGATAATAAATTATTTGAATAATCACTGATGGACTTTTCTATATCAATATTTTGAAATGGTTCCGTAACATTTAGAGCAGACACTAAAGTTGATCCATACAATACACCATTTAACTCACCATTTTCATATCTGCCGTATAATCCACCTGATTCCGGATCATCAGTGTCTTTATTTATTCCCATTATTTCCATCATTTTGGAATTTACTGATGAAATATGTCCACCAGCATGAATAACAAAAACAGGTAAATCATCTGATATTTCATCTAACATATTAGAAGTCAGTTCGTCAATTTTTGCTGTCTGTGTTGCTAGATCGATTCCAACAAATAGTAACCAATCTCCTTTCTTGGCATCTGATCCTTTTTTCCTCATGAAATCTAAAGCTTCATCAACTGATCTGTATTTAAGCAGTCCTACATCTTCAAATACTTGCATTTTTGTTGCTCCCGAGACATGAATATGAGGATCAATCATTCCTGGCAGAACAGTATTGCCCCCTAAATCGATTACCTGAGAACCTTTACCTACCATTTTCAATAAATTTTCATTCTTGCCAACTGCTATAATTTTATTGTCTTTAATAGCAAATGCCTCGGCTATTGTAAATGTACTATCCATCGTCAACACATTTCCACTAACAAAGAATTGGGCATTAGTAATTTTATTAG
>CAYZKX010000214.1:0-4266 GCA_964479055.1 uncultured Flavobacteriaceae bacterium | reverse complement strand
TGTTAGATTAAGTTATTCAAATAAAGATCTAAAGAAAGAAACCAATGATACAACTTTGATCGACACGAAATTTACTTACAAAACAAGTACTGAATGGGAAAATGTGGATATCAAGATCAGAGCACGAGGTAATTTTAGATTGGAGAATTGTTATTTCGCTCCAGTAAAAATAAAACTCAAAAAAAAGAAGGTAAAAAACACGCTTTTAGATGGTCATAAAAACTTAAAGTTAGTATTGCCCTGTATTATGCAGAAGGACAATTGCGACAATGTTATAAAAGAATATTTGGCCTATAAAATATATGAGATCATCTCACCATACTATTTTAAAACCCGTCTTTTAGATATTGAATTCGATGAGCTTAAGAATAAAAAGGTGAAATCGCATAATATAAAAGGATTTTTAATCGAGGATGATAAACATGTGGCTAAACGCTATAATGGTAAAGTGTTTGAACGGCCTATTCATCCACTTGAACAAGAGGCCAAGGCCTCGGTGCGCAATGCCATGTTTCAGTTTATGATAGGAAATGAGGATTTTTCTCAGGCCAAACAACATAACATTAAGCTCATGTTCATTGATAATAATATGATTCCTGTACCTTATGATTTTGATATGTCTGGTTTATGTAATACCAGTTATGGTATTGTTTCAGACACTGGTCGAGAGGTGAAGCATACCTCTGTAACTGAGCGTGAATATCGAGGTTTTAAGCGAAGCTACTCCTATTTTGCAGAAGTAAGACAGGAATTCCTGGATCACAAAACTGCCATTTATGAAACTTTTAATCAATGCAAACCATTGTTTGACAATCCCAAGGAATATACAAGAGCCATTGATTATATCAATGACTTTTATGAGATCTTGAGTGATGATGAAGAGTTTCAAAGGCTAATAGTAGATCAAGCTCGTACTGATAGATAATATGTCACTTTTCACCCTATCATTAAGTTCACAAAAAAAGAGAACGTAACAATACCTATAATTAAAGACAGAACGATAGCAATATAGTCCTTAATAGTATCTATTTTCCTTTTGCGTAAAATATCCTGCTTAATTTGATGTAGGAGTTCCGGATCGGCCTTTTCATATTCAATGCGTTGTACCTTAACTGGATTCATAAAATCATAACCACCATCACTGTTACGTCGGCGACGCAGCGTTTTCATGCGTTGGTTATGTGTACCCAACCTTCCATATGTACCATCAACAGGCATTATGGTATTAAAGATACATAAAAAGAATGCAGGATGTTATGTAATTAAAAGTTCAATTTGAGCATTACTAAGTTCACCTTATGTAACAAATTAATAAGTATGCCATTCAATTGTCATTTTTGTATTTAAGTAAGTTTGTATTGATAGGGGTTACTTTTGTCCTTTTAGAATGCCATAGTCACCTTCAAACATCTTCAATATCTCATCAGAAGGACACATTTCTTTTTTATCAACACCACTTTTGCTAATAATTGAACGCATATCTTGAATTTTTTTGTTTTTCCAAAACCCAACTTTAGTGAATCCAATAGCGTAGACTTCATCTTTGCGTTTAAATATTTGCCTGTGGTACACCCAATGATCGTCCCAACCTTCTAATACCAATGTTATAGTGAATTTGGTCCAACGTTTTAAAGGTTTTTTATAGATGAATTTTTGGGACCCTAATACAGGATAAGTGTTTTTTTTAATGGTATTATCATGGAGTTTAGAACGGAATAATATTTCTAATCTAATAAAATCCATATAGTAGAAATATTTGGAATTAGCCATAAAACGCATGGCCTCACAATCTAAAATGCTAACACGACGTTCTCGACTGAGATCGGATTCAAGATCTACTTTTTTCCAGAAAAATTTAGAGCCTATATAAATGTAAAATATATGTAACCAATAATAAATCACTTTAAATCGAAGTCTATTTTCTTACCTTTTAAGAATTGACTAATGTAACAAAAAAACCACTCCTAAGGAGTGGTTTCAATTTATAATAGATCGTGTAAGGTTTAATCGGTTTCATCTTCTTGTAACTGCTCCGTTTGATGATAGGTGTCATTAACCATTTTATCTTCTTCAAAAATGGCGTTTGAAATGCCTATCATAACTGCGGCGATCACTAAAAATACTTTACGTTTAAAACTCACACTACGTATTTTATTTTATCATATCGTAACTACGCTTAATAAAGCTGGTTAATTCTTCACCTTTAAGCAAACCTTGCGACAATCGAGCGAGGTCTAAACTTTGATTGATTAACCTTTCCTGTTTTTTGCGCGTTTTGGTATTTAAAATTTGACTAACCAACTCGTGATTGGTATTAACGATCAAATTATACATTTCAGGCATATTGCCCATGCCAAACATACCACCACCAGTTTGCTGCATTTCTTTCATTCTACGCATGAATTCTGGTTGTGTGATGATGAAAGGAGCAGCATCGCTATCCATAGTTTCCAACTGTACTGAGAATTTTTCAGATGGAATGACTTCACTAAGTAATTCATTTAATTTAGTTTTCTCATCTTCGGTCAGTTTAGAAATTTTTGTATCCTCTTTTTTGATCAGATTGTCAATGTGATCGGCGTCAACACGCACGAATGAGATGTTCTCTTTAGTCGATTCCAATTTTTGGATCAAGTGGGAAACAATAGGTGAATCCAATAACAACACTTCATATCCTTTTGATTTGGCACTTTCAATATAGCTGTGTTGTTCATCTTTATCACTGGCGTATAAAATCACCAACTTGTCATCTTTGTCCGTTTGATTCGCCTTTATTTTATTGTATAATTCTTCATATGTATAATAGTTGCCATCAACTGTTGGGTACAATGTAAAAGCATCTGCTTTTTCAAAGAATTTCTCTTCGCTTAACATTCCATATTCGATAACTATCTTGATATCGTCCCATTTTTTCTCGAAGTCTTCACGATTGTCCTTGAACAACGATTTCAATTTATCGGCCACTTTACGTGTAATGTATGACGAGATCTTTTTGACATTGCCATCAGCCTGTAAATAGCTTCTGGATACATTAAGCGGAATGTCTGGTGAATCTATAACACCACGAAGCATGGTTAAAAATTCAGGTACTATGCCTTCAACATTGTCTGTAACAAATACTTGATTTTGATAAAGTTGAATGCGATCTTTCTGGATATTAAGATCATTGGTCAGTTTAGGGAAATAAAGAATTCCAGTAAGATTAAAAGGGTAGTCGACATTCAAATGAATATTAAACAAAGGTTCTTCAAATTGCATAGGATACAATTCTCTGTAAAATCCTTTATAGTCTTCATCTTTTAAATCTGTTGGTTGTTTGGTCCATGCAGGATTAGGGTTGTTGATTATATCGTCAACCGTTTTTGTTTCAGGCTTGGCATCTTTATCAGCATCTTCAGGAAGTGGAAGTGTCTCTTCTTTGGTACCAAACTTAATTGGTACAGGCATGAATTTGTTATACTTTAATAACAATTCACGTATGCGTGCATCTTCCAAAAATTCTTTCTCGTCATCAGCGATATGTAAAATGATCTCAGTACCGCGTTCCGATTTTTTGTGTGCTTTCAAAGTGAATTCTGGCGAGCCATCACAAATCCAATGTACCGCTGGTTCATCTTTATATGACTTTGTAATAATCTCTACCTTATTGGCTACCATGAACGATGAATAGAACCCAAGGCCAAAATGTCCTATGATTCCAGCGTCTTCTACTTTGTCTTTATATTGATCAAGAAATTCTTCGGCGCCAGAGAAGGCTACTTCGTTGATGTATTTGATCACTTCATCCTCAGTCATACCGAGACCCTGATCAACAATGTGAAGCGTTTTCTTTTTCTTGTCAATTTTAACTTCTATCTGAGGATTGCCATATTCAACTTTTGCTTCACCTATTCGGGTTAGATGTTTTAGTTTTAATGTGGCATCTGTAGCATTACTGATAAGTTCTCTTAAAAAGATCTCATGATCACTGTATAGAAATTTCTTAATCAACGGAAAGATATTCTCAACCGAAACATTAATATTTCCTTTCATAATGGTATTGTTTTTAAAAATTTTCTGATTATTCACTGACAAAAAAAATACCAATTCGGCATTAATGACAAGATGACATAATAAAGTTAAGAAGGCAGTTACAGATCGAAAAAATGTCAAATATCATTATATTGCAATCTTAAATTTAGTGTTGCTTCATTTAGGAGATGATTTGTCAACTATTTAAAATTAGAGTGTATGTATAGATCAAAAATTTCTGGTTTGGGATATTAT
>CAYZKX010000213.1:0-4268 GCA_964479055.1 uncultured Flavobacteriaceae bacterium | reverse complement strand
GAAATCACTGAGTGATCTTATACAAACTCCAATTTATAATGAATATTTTGATAGAATTACTCAGGGAACTGAAGTTCAGTTGAATACGGAGAATTCAATAAACACTGATGAAAAATTCGATTTTTATGATACTTCATTACGTTGGCTATATCGTATTGATGATAACAATCATCTACAATTGAATTTTATTAATGTCTCCAATGAACTAGTATTTAATGAAAACGCGACTATAGATGACATGTCGGAATCTAGAGAAAGTAGTATTTCCCAAAATAGTATTGCTGGTTCATTGTATTTCAAGCGTATATGGAGTGAGAAATTGCAAACCGTATTTGAAGGTTATGAAACCGATTATAAATTAAAAGCGATTAATTCCAATGTTTTGGAGTCGCAACGATTTTTGCAAGAAAATGTGGTTTCTGAAACCAGTTTAAAAGCTAAAGGTACTTATAGATTTGGTGATCATATAAATCTAAATGGTGGTTATCATTTTGTGGAGACTAAAGTGTCCAATTTAGATGATGTTGATGAACCGGTTTATCGCTTGCTTATATCGGAGGTGGTGCGCACTCATGGCGTTTTTTCACAATTAAACTATCGATCACCAAATAGGCTTACAACGGTCAATTTAGGGTTAAGATATACTTACATTGATAAATTCTCCAAATCACTTATCGAACCCAGATTTAATTTGAGTCATGAATTTCTTGATCATTTCACATTCGAATTGATGGGTGAGTTCAAACATCAAAATACATCACAAATAATTAATTTTCAGAATGATTTTTTAGGGGTTGAAAAACGAAGGTGGCAGCTGTCCAATGATGCTGATATCCCAGTAATTCAAAGTAAACAAGCTTCTGTTGGAATTCATTTTGCCAATCAAGGTTGGCTAATAAGCTCAGAGGCCTATTACAAATATGTGGATGGTATTACTTCCCAAAGTCAGGGATTTCAAAATCAGTATGAGTTTGAAAGAGCTGTGGGGTCATATGACGTTTTGGGTTTTGAATTCTTATTACGAAAGAAGTCTGAATTTCTAAATACCTGGATTAGTTATACCTACATGAACAACCAATATAAATTTGAAACTTTAGAACCCGATAAATTCCGGAGTAATTATGATATTACGCATACGGTGGGATTAGGAATTAATTATGTAATTAACCAATTTAAATTTTCGGCCGGACTCAATTGGCATTCAGGCAGACCAGTATCGAAGCCTAATGTCAATGAACCCGTTGAAAATGAAGAAGTTAATTTTGGTCCTACTAATGCGGAAACGTTAACGGATTATTTGAGAGTGGACATATCTGGTATCTATAGTTTTCGAATCAATAGAAAAACGAATGCCGAAATTGGAATCTCTATTTGGAACCTCCTTGATAGAGAAAATGAAATCAATGTTTTCTATCGCTTATTTAATGATCAAGTTTCCGAAAATATTCAACGTTCTTTAGGACTAACACCAAATGCGAAGTTTAAAGTCTATTTTTAAAGTCTGACAGTTTTGTTTAATGGTCGCGTTTAAAAAGTAATCCCCTCAACCAATAAATAAATAGACTACTCAATATGGCCAAAACTATCACCATGCCATTAAATAGGATGTCGGTAAAGTCAAAATGACGATCTGGAATTACTAATTGAAGACATTCGTCCAAAACACCAATAATAAAGGTAACGATCATGGCAATAAAAGGTAAGGCTCGAATCTTTATACCATTTTTTTGACGTTCTTTTAAGGCATTATAGATCAATATAGCGAGTACACTATATTCGATCACATGGCTGCGTTCGGCCAGTCCGAGTCTTAAGAATAGCATAAAATATACCGCAAGTATGCCAAAATAAAGTACAAATACAACCTTGCTTTTTTGAGTTAATACACCACTTATAACAATTACAAGACCAACTAAGAACATACCAGTCATAAACAGAATGGCTTGAATATTTTGATCACCAAATAATTCCAAGAATGGTCGACCTAAAAATAAAGTTGAATAGATGGCCGCAGTAACCACAAAGGCGCCTATCCACAAACGCTTTTCAAATGCAGAAGTGATTTGAAACATGTCAACAAAATTCTTAATAATATCAACATAAAGTTAAGCACTAAATTATTAAATCAACTGACTCCTATGAGATTTTCAAAATGCCGTTAGAATAGCTAATCAATAAAGTCAAGAAACTTCAATCCAAATACAATGGCATCACTCTGGAATCCATTTTGATAGGACCGTATATAATCAAACCGCAGAAGTCTGAACTTCTTATAACCAATGTTATCAATGCCTATGGTGAATTCATAGTAAGGTGCATTGTTCTTGGTGCCTAAAGCATGGGCTCCCATTACTAAATTGTAATTCAATTTGTTGATCAAAGGAATTTTTCCAAAGACCCAACCTTTGAAGTCGTGTTCGGCATGTATTTCAAGATAACTTTTATTAGTACTAAGGCTATAATAGGGTAGGTTGTTAAAAACATTTAAGTAACTCCCAAATGTGGTACTCACATGCGTTTGATTGCCGTTAAAATGTTGAAAGTCCATAAAAGCAATGTCATCGGCATTGACAAAAATACCAGCGCGTACATTATATTGAAAAGTGCCTTTATTGCCTATATCAAACCCTTGAGCGAGTCTCACTTTAAATTGATCGTAGTTATAGTTAGAATTGCTTGATGCCAATCCTTTTTCATAACCCAAGAAAACTGTTGGGAAGTCATTATTTGGAACAGTGAAGCGGCTTTTAGGATAGCTAAAGTATTTCTGCCCAAATCGTATTCGAGCCGTAACGTTTAGCTTTAAAATGTTATGGGTTATAAATGGTGCAATACCATATGCATTTGGATCAAGTGGATTGTTACTGGTATAGCGTTTATCCTCTCTAGGGAAAAAGGTTTGATCGGTAGTATTGAACAACGGCTTTCGACGTTCATAACTGGCTGTGGCATAAAACCTAAAACCATTAAACCATTCTTCGTTATACGAAAGCTGAACAAAACTGCGATCGTAGATCTTGATATAATTGTCAACAAAAGTTAATGTGCTTATCGAATTGATTAATGGAGAAATGGGTTCACTGTTATTGAACTGCTCGGTTTTAACACCACCGGAAAGTGTAATAAATGGTCTCGAAATATTATTTAATTTATAGGTCACTGATCCATCAACACGGAAGCGTTTGTCAGAAATACCATAACCGAAATTGATAGTAGTATTAAGATACTTTCGAAATTCATCATAGTTCTTACGGTAATTAAAATTCATTCTATTGTAATACCCTTGAACCGTATTAAAATTAATGCCATTTAGTGGTCCGCTTATGCTCCAATTTTTGTCTTCATAGGAGTTTTGATGGTTATAGCCAGTGAGAAGATTAAGAATCTTGACTTTATTAGATTTTGCGTCTATTGAATCTAAATAGGTCTTTGATTTTCTAATGGTTTGTATGCTGTCTTTCACTTGATAATCTGTGCGCTCTTCAATGGTTAAAGGTACAGGGCGCTTGGATTGCCAGAACAATGAATCTTTTTTATTGGCTTCATCTAAAAATGACAAGATCTCATTGGAAAACGAGTTTTTTGAAAATTCAGGGTCGAAGTTATAATCACTATAAACAGCTGTGAATTTGCCATCGCCATTAATACCAAATATACCATATGTGAAATCTATACTTTGTAAATGCAAGACCCATAATTTATCAGTGCTGGAATAATTAAAATTTTGTTGGAGGGTTATGACTTCAGCTGGTGGGATTTGTGCTTGTTCGCCTGTGATATCCAATGACAATCCGTAAATGGTCCATTGATCTTCGACAATGTAAATTGTGCCTGAAAAAATACGATCGTTTTCTCGTTTGGGTATGACCTTAATTTTATTGATCAAGTTTCCCAGATCATCATAGAATACGCCTTCCAATTGATAGCGGTAATAGTTGAATGCATAATCAGCAATAGGTGAGACGATCTGATTCCCTAATTCAACAGTATTGTTGTAAAAATTATAATCCACGTCCATTGCCGTATTAAAACTAAAACCATTGTCATTACCACTCACTTTTGAGGCAGTAATGGTTTCATTGAGATTAGCAGGGCGCTCAAATTTCAACTCAGAAATGGTTTCGGATAGGTATATGATTCCACTTCTTGTAGAATCTAAACCTCCTCCAAGATCGCCAATATCTTGACCAAGAATTTTCTCAGGCGCATTCTCAATTCGAATAAGACCTCTTGAGTAGAATTTAGAGGTGTAGGCCTTAATCTTATCC
>CAYZKX010000212.1:0-4272 GCA_964479055.1 uncultured Flavobacteriaceae bacterium | reverse complement strand
GAATATAAAGAACGTATAGTAGATTATATGTTCAAGGAATATGAGCAAGGCCGTACGCCAAATCCCGATGTGCTTTGTAATCGTGAGATTAAATTTGATGTATTCTTAAAGATTGCCATGAGCCTCGGTGCAGATTTTGTAGCCACAGGTCATTATTGTAGAAAAGACACAATTGAAAAAGATGGTAAGGCCATACACCGATTGTTAGCAGGCAAAGATCATAATAAGGATCAATCTTATTTTTTATGCCAGCTATCACAAGAGCAATTGGCTAAAACATTATTTCCTATTGGAGAATTGACCAAACCAGAGGTCAGAGCCATTGCTAAGGCTCAAAATTTGGCAACTGCCGAGAAAAAGGATTCGCAAGGCTTATGCTTTATTGGCAAAGTAAAGCTTCCAGATTTTTTACAACAGCAATTGCAGCCTAAGGAAGGTGTAATTGTAGAAATACCTGAAGAGCAAGCCTTATATAGTGAAGAAGTTCCAAGATTTTCGAGCTATGAAGCTAAATTGAGGTATATGGCGCGTAAAATTCCGTATTCTATTGATCAAGGTACAGTTGTAGGCAAACATCAAGGTGCCCATTATTTCACCAAAGGACAGCGCAAAGGATTGGCAGTTGGAGGGACCACCGAACCTCTATTTGTGATCGATACTGATGTGCAGGACAATATTATTTATACTGGTCAAGGAAAATCTCATCCAGGTTTGCTTAAAAAGGCACTTTTTGTTCGTGCCGATGAATTACATTGGGTGCGCGACGACCTTGAGCTTGAAATAGATCAAACCATGGAGGTGATGGCTAGAATTAGATATCGACAACCACTTCAGAAGGCTACTTTATATCGTGTAGAATCGGGTCTTTATGTTGAGTTTGAGGACGCGCAATCGGCCATTACTGAAGGTCAATTTGTAGCCTGGTATCTCAATGATGAGTTAGTTGGTTCTGGAGTAATTTCTTAACTTGCAGAAAAAGCTGCCCAAATATGCTAAGAAAAATTTGTTGTATTAGCCTCATTCTATCGTGCTTTTTACTATCCGCACAAGAAGATGCATGGGTCTATTTCAGCGACAAAGAAAACGTGGCCTCTTCTATTGCTAATCCTCTTACAATTCTAACGCAAAAAGCCATTGATAGAAAGGCTTCTCAAAGTATTATAATTGATGAACGTGACGTTCCGGTCAATGAGGCGTATATTACCCAAATAAAGAATGCCAGTGGCATAACGGTCTTAGCAAAATCTAAATGGTTCAATGCCATTCATGTGCGTGGATCGGAGACCGATATCAATGATCTCCTAAGTTTAAGCTTTGTCATGGAAATTCAATTTGCCGATAGTGATCTCAATACTACGCGTCAAAATAGTCCGGTACCTGATAAATTTGCTGAGGAGGAGCAGCGCGTTAATTATAATTATGGGAACACGCAAAATCAAGTAGAAATGTTGAATTTGCATTTGGTACACCAAGCTGATTTTACCGGAGAAGGCATTACCATTGCTATAATGGACGCCGGTTTTCCAAATGTTAATACCATGGGTGCTTTTCAACGCCTGAGAGATAATGGTGATTTATTGGATGGCTACGATTTTGTGGATCGTACTGATGATGAATTTGCATCACTGTCTAGTTCTCATGGTACTCGCGTATTGAGTACTATGGCTGGATTTGTACAAGATCAATATGTAGGTAGTGCGCCTGATGCAAGTTATTACTTGTTTAGAACGGAGGATGTTTCCAGTGAAAATCCTGTTGAGGAAAGTTATTGGGTAGAAGCAGCTGAGCGTGCCGATAGTCTTGGTGTAGATATTATCAACACTTCTTTGGGATATAAAACCTATGACGATCCCGATTACAGTTACACTGATAGTGATATGGATGGACTTACGGCATTTATAACCCGAGGCGCAACCATAGCCGCTGAAAAGGGTTTGATGTTGATCAATTCGGCTGGTAATTCTGGCAGTAGTGGTGTTAATGCTCCTGCTGATGCCGCATCAGTATTTTCAATTGGAGCTGTTGACGGCAACGGTGACTATGCTGCCTTTAGTTCACAGGGAAACGCGCAACAGCCAACACATAAACCCGATGTAGTAGCCAGAGGATTGGGAAGTTTTATTATAGATCAATTTGATGGAATAGGTCAAAATAATGGGACCTCATTTAGTTCACCAATTCTTGCTGGTGCCATGGCTTGTTTAAAGCAAGCAGCTCCTAATGTGTCCAATTCGCAATTGTTACAATTGGTGCGTGAATCGTCCTCACAGTTTAATACACCCGACTTTTTTCTGGGGTTTGGCATTCCAGATTTTGATGATGCTTTAAATGCGTCATTATCCCTTCAAGACTTAAGTGTAGAGGTTTTTCAAGTTTATCCTAATCCCGTAGAAGACCAACTACAGATCGTTTTTCCGAACGGTGTTGAGCAGGCAGAATATCGGGTGTTTGATGTTTTAGGTAAACTTATTTTGAAGCATTCAATAACAAAACAAGATAGTAGAATTGATCTTAGTGCTTTAGCATCAGGATTATATATAGTTCGCCTAAGCGCGGTCAATACATCAACAGAGGCATTCAAGCTTATCAAGCAATAAGGCATGAATAGAATTACCGATCTTTTCAAAATACAATACCCTATAGTACAAGCTGGAATGGTATGGAATAGTGGATGGCGTTTAGCCTCGGCAGCTAGTAATTCAGGCATATTGGGATTACTTGGTGCGGGTAGTATGTATCCTGAAGTACTAAGAGAACATATTCAAAAGTGTAAAAAAGCTACAGACAAACCCTTTGGTGTTAACGTTCCAATGCTATATCCAAATATTGAGGAGATCATGGACATTATAGTTGAAGAAGGTGTTCAAATTGTGTTTACTTCAGCCGGAAATCCAAAAACATGGACGCAATGGTTAAAAGACAAAGGCATTACTGTAGTTCATGTGGTGAGCAGTGTCAAGTTTGCGCTAAAAGCACAAGAAGCTGGGGTTGATGCTGTTGTCGGCGAAGGCTTTGAAGCTGGAGGACACAACGGTCGTGAGGAAACCACAACATTGGCGCTAATTCCTATGGTAAAGGAAAATATCAAAATACCATTGATAGCCGCTGGAGGTATTGCTACAGGTCGCGCCATGTTGGCTACTATGATTCTTGGTGCCGATGGTGTTCAAATAGGCAGTAGGTTTGTAGCCAGTGAAGAAAGTTCAGCGCATCGCGCATTCAAAAACTATGTGGTAGACGCCAAAGAAGGGGCTACGCAATTGACATTGAAGGAACTAGCACCTGTTAGAATGATGAAGAATAAGTTCTTTAATGAAGTTCAGGAACTCTATAAAACAGGCCCAACAGTTGAACAGTTAAAAACACTTTTAGGCAGAGCAAGAGCAAAACGCGGTATGTTTGAAGGTGATCTTGAAGATGGTGAATTGGAGATTGGACAAATAGCGGGTTTGATTCATGATATTAAACCGGTTTCACAAATAGTGAATGAACTTCTTCACGAATATAATTTGGCGCGGAAGGAAGTTGACACTGATCTGAAATTTGAATTCTAAATCATTTCATTTATGAGGTCCTCTCTCTTATTTATAAAGGAAACTAAAGTAAAATATGAATACAAACAAAATAACAAGAGTTTGGAGAGGCTGGACAACACTCGAAAATGCAGCGATCTATGAAGATATGCTTATTAACGAAGTATTTCCTACTGTGAAAAAGAATGGCGTTGATGGTTTAGAGAAAGTAAGCATCTCGACAAAACAGCATGAAGACGAAGTAGAATTCTATTTGGTACTTCAATTTGATTGCTTGGATTCAGTAAGGACCTTTGCAGGTGAAAATTATGAAATTGCTTACATACCTGATAACGCCAAACGTGTGCTTAAACGATATGATTTTACAGCGCAACACTATGAACTAAAAGAGGAGTTGATATTATAAAAATGTAACTTTTGCGAAAATAGTCTATCGGATTCTTTTTACCTTTTTACAATGAAAACAAATGCCCAGCAATTTTATAGCGAAAGAGACGATATTGATGCCATTTTAAAAAGCAAAGCGGATTTCTCTATTAATTTTAAAAATGGAAATTTCAAAGAAGTAGCAGGTCGTTACACAAACGATGGCAAACTATTTCCAACGCAAAGCGAAATTATTGAAGGTTTAAAGAATATTGAAGATTATTGGACCTATGGAGACAATGTAAAAATCTTAAGACATGAAATAACACCTTTAGAGATTAGAGTTAGCGATGGCTATGCACACGCATATGGC
>CAYZKX010000211.1:0-4284 GCA_964479055.1 uncultured Flavobacteriaceae bacterium | reverse complement strand
TAATAATTAACTATCTAAATAAGTAATATCATCAAAATCGAATCCAGCTATGTTGAAAACCAAAGTTCATATAATACTATTCTCTATACTGTTATTAGGATGTAATTCATCCACTGATCTCAATAAAGAAACAGACATATCAACGGTAGATAAAATAATAGATCTATC
Source organism: uncultured Flavobacteriaceae bacterium (assembly GCA_964479055.1). Lineage (GTDB taxonomy): Bacteria > Bacteroidota > Bacteroidia > Flavobacteriales > Flavobacteriaceae > CAYZKX01. The sequence continues at coordinate 4,116 of CAYZKX010000211.1, read as the reverse complement.
ATACGACTATTCTAGCGAAACCTTATATTGGGTGACGGCAAAAGAATTTGAGTTGGACACCGTGTTTGAAGGACTAACAGAACGCGGTTATTATTACGCCGCGAATAATTTTAGCACTGCCGAACATGGCGGAACCCATATTGACGCTCCAATTCATTTTTCGGCAACCGGACAAACTGTTGATGAAATTCCGTTAGAGCGCCTAATTGGTCCTGCTATTAAAATTGATGTTTCTCAACGCGCTTCAAGCGATCCAGATTATTTGATAAGTATAGACGATCTTAAGCAATGGGAATCTCAGCATAACATGCAAATACCAGATGGAAGTATCGTACTTCTGCAAACAGGATATGCCAATTATTATCCTGATGCTCAAAAGTATTTAGGTACTACTCAACGTGGTGCAGATGCTGTTAGTCTTCTACATTTTCCTGGTTTAGATCCTGAAGCCGCGCAATGGCTAGTAGACAATCGAAACATCAATGCAATAGGCTTGGATACACCTAGTATTGATTATGGGCAGTCCTACTTTTTTAAAAGTCATGTAATTCTACTGTCCGAAAATATTCCGGCGTTTGAAAATTTAACTAACCTCGACAAATTACCTCCTAAAGATTTTAAGATCATTGCATTGCCAATGAAAATAAAAGGTGGTAGTGGTGCGCCGTTACGTATAGTGGCTATAGTGAATAATTAGAATTACAGATTATCCAATTGATTGCTGGTCTTATCATCGCTGATGGTCCAGAAAAAGCCTATAAAAAAGAACTGATCGGCTGCAGGTAACAAAGCCCGTCTTTCGTAAACACCATCCATATTGGGTGAATTGGCATATTGGTAACCATTAATATTGTTGAACCCAAGCAGGTTATTCACAGAAAAGTACAATATTTTTTGTGGACCTATTAAATAAGCCCAGTTAAAACTGATACTATTAAAAGGCTTCGTATACTGATTCAAAAATCCCTCTTGGTTGGGATCTGTATAGGTTCGTCCTGAAGCAAAACTATAACTTATGCCTAACTGACTTTTCCAATCGTTGACCCAATATTTTCCTACTATTGATAAATTGTGCTTGTTGGCAAAATTTGGTTGTGCTTCGGATTCAAAATTTCGATAGTCGCGCTCTGTGTCCAGATAAGAATAGCTTACCCAATAGTCTAAATTTTTGACAGTTTTACTATCTCTCCAAAACAAATCAAGTCCAGTAGCATATCCAAATCCGTCATTATTAAAACTCGTATCAGGTAAGATAAAATCAGAATCGTACTTTATGAGATTATCATAGTCTTTATAATATGTTTCGGCTCTAAAAATACGACCATCACTATTAAATTGATAATTTAATATATAATGTCTTGTATTTTGATTTTCAAGATTTTGATTATATTTTAAAACATCGGATAATGGAATTTGATAAAAATTTCCATAGGCTAAGGACAACTGACTTTTTTCAGATGTTTTATAGGCTAACGACACTCTTGGTGAAAGCGTAAAATCTTCAAACAATTCACTGTACTCTCCTCTAATTCCAGCCTTCAACGCTAAATTTTTTGAAAAGAATATATCTGCCTCGGCAAATGCTCCGGCAATATTATTCGTGAAAGTAAATGAAGTTGATGATACCATCAGATTTGAGAAATCTTCGGTAAAATCCGTCATAAAATACTCCGCTCCAAAATTGAGTTTAAGTCTGCTGCTAAACCGCTTTTTCAATTTAACTTTGAAGTGAAAGGAATTCTCGACATCATGAATATCGTTATCAATTACAGTTAATTCTTCATTACTAAAGGTATAACTCATACCTCCAAATACAGACCAAGTATCGTTCAACAACCCTTGGTAGGAAGAATTAACATACATATTGTCATTTTTCAAATTAAAATAAATCCCTTCTTCAATATTGATATCCTCTTGTGTTAAAGAAAAATTAGCAGTGTCAAAGGCTGCATAAAGCTTAAACAAGCCGTTGTTAAATCGTTTTCTAAAAACAGTTTCTCCAGCACCTAATTCATATGGCTTTTCCCAGTCGTTCCTGTCATCAAAAACAGCCAAGTATGGGGCTAGATTTATGTAACTTCCATTGACACTTAAAGAAGTAGATTCCCATTTCTCGGTATGTCCAACGGTACCTCCCACCGTCATGATTCCAATATCTGTTTTTTCCTGTGAGGGCTCGTCAATGGTATTTAGCAAAAGTACACTGGACAAAGCCTGACCATATTCGGCAGAATAACCACCTGTTGAGAACGTAATCCCATCAAATAAAAATGGTGAATAACGTCCTCGGGTTGGAATATTATTGGTGCTCGCAGCATAAGGTGTGAAAACTCTAATACCATCAATGAATATTTGTGTTTCTTCGGCTTCTCCTCCTCTAACAAATAACCTACCATCTTCGGCTGCTGTTGTCGTCCCTGGCAGTGTTTGTAGAGCACCAACAAAATCTCCTAATGCACTTGCTGTAGTAACCACATCCAGAGGTTTTAGAGCATTGATCTTGCTATTATCACCTGCTGAGAAAGAACCTGCTGAAAGGACTACGGCATCTAATGTACTTATATCCTCCTTTAACTCAATATTCAAATTTATCATAGCAGAAACATCATCAGAAACGGTAAAGGTCTCATACGTTAAATAGGAAATGATAAGTGTTTTGTTGCCGGTTTCAGAACTATTGAATGAAAATGTTCCATCATTTTGGGTGGTGGTACCATCATATGTGCCTTCTAAATACACGTTGGCACCTTCAATAGCCTTGCCTTTTTGATCGGTTACTGTTCCATTGATTTTAGATTGTGAGGCGCTTAATATTGAAAACATTAAGCTGATGGTTAGTAAAAATGGTCTCATAATTTTAGGTTCGTTTTTGCGAAAGACTTTGTTAGTGTCTGTCATTGATTGATGGTGCGAAGATGCATCAGACTATTTGTAGACCAAATTGTGAATGACCGAATTGTCGATTTTAAATGACCAGCTGTAGAAAGGTCTATTTTATTACCTTTACCATATGAAGAAAACGAAAGTCATTCCATTAATTATCATCTTAGGTATCCTTGTTTATTTTTTTGCAGATGAATTTAACCCGCCACCTGAACAGTTGGATGAATCCTACTTAACTGAATTAGAGAATTATTGGCAAGAAAAGAATGACGGACGCATAAATGGCTACTTACAACTTATTGCATTAAGCAAGCTAACCCAAGGTGAAACCTCGTTTGGGAAGGCTGCAACTAATACTTTACAGTATGATTTAGAGGGCTTACCACCTACGATAGCAACAATTACTTTGTCAGATAGTTTAAATGTGATCAAAACGAATGCTGATGTATTAATAAGTATAGAAGATGGACCCAAAGGCAATGCTTTTACATTAGAATTTGATGAATATGGAAGCAGCCAACGGTTTTATCATGAGCGTATAAATTGGCAGATTGTTACACGATCAGATGTACGCTATCTAAGAGTTTGGGATACTCAAAATCCAGCCATGCAAACGTTTAAAGGATACAACACATATGACGTCACTAGCAACATGATTATTGACGGGGAATTCACTTATTATGATGAACCTAAGGATGAAATCGTAAAATCGGAGGTTGACGGTCAAAGAAACACAAAATTTATTGGGCAATTTACTTTTGAATATAAAGGCGATTCATATTCGTTGGATGTAGGTGGTAGTGGATTTACAATGGTAAGTGATGGTACAACCGGAAATTCCACCTATGGAGGAGGCCGTTATATTTATTTAAATCTTCCAGAAAAGGATGGTTCAGTTACAATTGACTTTAATAAACTATACAATCCTCCTTGTGCATTTAATGAATATACGACCTGCTTATATCCTCCACGGCAAAACTATTTACCCTTTAATATTGAGGCTGGTGAAACCACAACTCCTATTTATTGAGTTTGAATTTTAAAATGAATAGGTATACTATACGAAACGTTAACTGGTTGACCACGTTGCATACCTGGTGTCATTTTAGGTAACAAATTAATGATGCGTTCGGCTTCTTCTTCCAACATCTTATCTGGTCCACGTGATCTCACATTAGAAACATCACCATTATTATCGATCACAAACAATACATAAACACGACCATTAATGCC
>CAYZKX010000210.1:0-4288 GCA_964479055.1 uncultured Flavobacteriaceae bacterium | reverse complement strand
CCCAACAATAGACAGTAGACTTCGAAGCAGTATTGTATAAATATATTCAGAATTGATGACATTTTGTATGCAAAATAAAAAAGAGTGTATTTATTGACAAGTTAATCAGTAAAATTATTAATTACTTTTCTTCTTTTTCCAGAGGCCAATGGTGGAATTTCATTCACATAGGTAATGGACACATGAGCATCTTCACCAAATTCTTTCTTCACATTATTGATTAAGTCTTTTTCAAATTCAAAAGCATCATTTTGAACATTTAATTTAATCTCATATGTTTTTTCAGCTTGTTGAATGAATTGATATTGTACAATATCTTTATAAAATCTATTGAAAATAGCGTGAGTTACAAAAGATGAAACTACAGCTCCAGAAGTGTTGTAAATCATATCCATTTTTCTTCCTTCAATCTTTTCTAATTGCATGACCCCTCTATCATCAAGACTATAACAGGCTATGTCACCAGTATCATAGCGTATTATAGGCATGGCATAATTATGTAAATCTGTGACCACAATTCTGCCAAACTCTCCAGGTTCAACATGTTCGTCCTTATCAAATTTTAAAATTTCAATATGATAACTAGCATGATTAATTTCAAATTTTTTTGAACTAACTTCAGTTTGTTGAGCTACCATACCAAGTTCCTCATTGGAATATCGTGAATAAACATGGACACCTAAATATTCTCGTAACGTATTACTGGTGTGAGGGCTTAAATATTCGGATATAGCAACAATACAATCAATGCCGTGATCATTAAGAATCAATTTTCTTTTTTTTAGGTAATTGGCGATACTATCTAATGCCGATGCATAACTTAAGATGGCTTTATTTTTTTGGTTATCGGATTGTAACTTTATAATAAATTCCTCAATATGCTCATCATTAAAATGCGAAACATCGATTTGACTCATATTTAATATCCAAGCTTCTAATTTACTTTTCTTGTTTTTAGTATGCCAAACAATGAGTTTGTAGATGCGGTTTCCAAATGTATAACCTACGGTAGCATAGTAATATATTGAGTCCGCGTAATTTCTCAATCTTTTATTTCTATTTTGAAATAAAAAAAAAGATAATCCAGTTGAACCACTAGTGGATACTTTATGATTTTTTTTATTGATATAGTCTAAAGATTGAAAGTTCTCGAACTGGTCTCGAATGGTGGTTTTTTTTATTACTGGAAAATCATCAATTTTTGAATGTCCTGAATAGCTTTGATAAAAGGGTGTTGTAGCTGCGGCATGATTTAATAGATCAGTAATGTATTTACTTCTTAGACGATTTGAGTTTTCAGAATTTGGATTGTTTTGAATTGTCGTAATCTCATTTAAATGTTTTCTAATTGGTCCTCCCTTTAGAGCATCAATAAGGAAGAAGGTCTTGTTTCGTAAAGTATTTAAAAACATTGAATGGTTTTGTAGTAGAAACTAGTTAGTTAAATTAATGCCCGAATTTAGAATAATCTATTCCAATTACAGACATTACTTCGATAAAATGCAATTTTAATCCTTTAGATTAACTTTTGATTCATCAAATTAAATGTCAATAGTTTATTTAATTATATTTGATGTCCCATTTGCTATTGATCATTGGTCTTCTTATTGCTATGGTATTTAATTAATATCAAATACTAAATACTATGCAATTTAAATCAACCTTTTTATTATTTACTGTATTGCTTTTTATGAGTTGTAATACGGCTACTGAAAGTAATGATCAAGCGGCCACTAGTTCAAATGATAGCTTTGACCGTACAGTACTGCCTATCCAGCCACCAAAACAAAAACAAATCACAGAGATGGATGCAAGAAACGTTGAAAAACCGGAACGTTTCGAGATTAAGGCACCAGAGAATGCACCTAACGTTGTTGTGGTGCTTATTGATGATATTGGATTTGGTGCTACCAGTACTTTTGGTGGTGCCATTGAAATGCCAACTTTTGATAGGTTAGCTGACAACGGTTTAAGATTTAATAGATTCCACACTACGGCATTATGCTCACCAACTAGAGCTTCATTATTATCAGGAAGAAATCATCACAATGTTAATGTTGGATCTGTAATGGAAGTAGCTACAGGTTTTTATGGTAATCAAGGTATTCGACCAGACAATGCCAAATATTTTGCAGAAACCTTAAAACAGAATGGTTATAGTACCGCAGCATTTGGTAAATGGCATGAAACTGCAACATGGGAAGTTTCTGTTTCTGGCCCATATACAAGATGGCCAACCAATTCTGGATTTGATAAGTTTTATGGTTTTATTGGTGGTGAGACCAATCAATGGGAACCTGTAATTTTTGACGGTGTTACCAAAGTACCTAAGCCAGAGGTGGAAGACTATCATTTTACAACAGACATGACCAATGAGGCCATTGAATGGGTTAAGTTTCAACAGGCCATGACTCCTGACAAACCTTTTATGATCTATTATGCAACAGGAGCAACGCATGCACCACATCATGCCCCTAAAGAATGGATTGAAAAATACAAAGGTAAATTTGATCAAGGCTGGTTGAAATTAAGAGAAGAAACGTTCCAGCGTCAAAAAGAAATGGGCGTAGTACCAGAAAATGCCCAACTTGCACCAATGCCTTCTGATATTAAGGAATGGGAGTCGTTAAGTGATAATGAGAAACAACTTTTTGCGCTTCAAATGGAGACCTTTGCTGGTTTTGCAGAACATACTGATAATGAGGTAGGTCGTTTAGTAGATGCCATAGATGAAATAGGTGAGCTAGAAAGCACCTTATTTATATATATAATGGGTGATAATGGTTCTAGTGCAGAAGGTGGATTAGAAGGAACCTACAATGAATTAGTGCATTTAAATGGAATTTTTGATGAGGAAACCGTTGAGAGTATGTTAGAACACGCAGATGATTGGGGAGGACCAAACTCATTTCCACACATGTCAGCTGCTTGGGCGGTTGCAACGGATGCACCGTTTAAATGGACAAAGCAAATGGCGGCTGATTTTGGAGGAACACGAAATGGGATGGTTATGCATTGGCCTAATGGTTTTGCTGCTAAGGGTGAGGTTAGATCACAATGGCACCATGTTAACGATGTAGCTTCTACCGTGCTTGAAGCCGCTTCTTTACCGGTGCCAAAATCAATTAATGGTGTTGAACAAATACCAATGGATGGCGTTAGTATGCTTTATGCTACTAAAGATGCAAATGCTCCTGATCAACATACAGTTCAGTATTTTGAAATGTTTGGTAATAGAGCTATTTACAATGATGGTTGGCTTGCACGTGTAGTGCATATGGTACCATGGGAAGGAAAACCAAGAAAGCCATTTTTGGAGGAAGAATGGGAATTGTACAATATTGATGAGGATTTTAGTTTAGTAAATAATGTTGCGGCTGACAATCCAGAAAAATTAAAGGAAATGATAGACCTTTTTGAATCTGAAGCAATAAGCAATAATGTCTATCCATTAGATGATCGTCTTTATGAACGTTTTAATGCGGCCATTGCTGGTCGACCTGATTTAATGGGTGATCGTAAAACATTGACACTAGCACAGGGAATGGAAGGCATGCTTGAAAATACATTTTTGAATGTCAAGAATACCTCTAAAGAAATTGTTGCTAATGTATCATTGACTGGAAATGATAGTGGTATTATTTTATGTCAAGGTGGTAAATTTGGCGGTTGGGCATTATACATGAACAATGGAAAACCAGCCTATACTTATAATTATTTTGGTTTAAGAGAGTATACCGTACAATCAAATTCGGCAATTACCAATCCAAATGCAGAAATTAGGCTGGAGTTTGCTTATGATGGCGGTGGTACTGGAAAAGGCGGTACGGCAAAAATATATGTTGATGGTGCTCTGGTTGCCGAAGGGCGAATTGATAAAACACAACCAGCTGTATTTTCTGCTGATGAGACTGCTGATGTTGGAAAAGATGATGCTACACAGGTGGCCGATAAAGTTTTTGAAGATGTTGAAGATTCTGAATTTTCGGGTGAAATAAAAACGGTTACAATCAGTATTGGAGACAAGTAAAGTGATATTTATATTCAAAAAAAGGAAGTCAAATTGGCTTCCTTTTTTTATTTAATTTTAAATCATGGCAGAATTTAAAACCGATCGCTTATTATTAAAGCCAATAGATGCTGTGGATTATGACAGATTTATTCGAAAGATATTGACCGATGAACGCGTTGTCACTTACTATTATTCCTATCAAGGATTAGACGATCTTGAAATTATCAAACAAAAGGCACAAAAGGATTTCTGGGATTATTTTGAAAGAGCACGAAA
>CAYZKX010000209.1:0-4301 GCA_964479055.1 uncultured Flavobacteriaceae bacterium | reverse complement strand
TTGCTAATGTGTTAATCCCACTTTTTATATGGATTAGCAAAGCAGACGACAATAAAATATATGACGAGCATGGCCGTACTGTAGTTAATTTTCACTGTACTATTAATTTAATGTTAATCGTCTCCTTACTAATGTTTTTTGCTTTTCCAGGATTCAACTTTTTTCTTACTGGAGCTGTTGTAATTTATGGTATAACAGTGAGTATTATTAACATTATGTCCGCTTTAAGTAAACAAACTTGTAATTACCCACTGTCAATCCCTTTTTTAAAACCTAAAAACAAGGGTTAATATTTTTAATTTTTAATATCAAATTATGTTAGGATTATTAGTCATAATAGTAATCTCATGGGCGATACTACGCTTCATAGAGAAACAAAATATTGAAGTTTTGGGAGTAGTCCCAAACAAACAGCGCCTTATGCAGTTCATTATTGGTTCTGCGTTTGTGGTTCTCATTTGCTTATTAATCATTTTTATAGAAACCATTGTTTTAAATGTTGAATGGAAGAAGAATGATCACATTAGTTATAAAAATATTTTCACCTCTTTGGTTTACCATGTTAGATCGGCGTTAACTGAAGATCTGGTGTTTAGAGGAGCTATTTTATACATTTTAATAAGCAGGCTAGGAGCCAAGTGGGCAATTTTAATCTCTGCACTATGCTTTGGTGTATATCATGTGTTCTCTTACGGAATGACTGGTGAGAGCGTTATTCCCATTATATATGTGATCCTTATAACAGGTTTTACTGGCTATGTTTGGGCCTATACATTTTATAGAACGCAATCCATACTCATGGGATTGGGTTTTCATATAGCTTCCAATTTTGTATTGGCTATGTTTTATGAATCACCTCCTGTAGGCGAACTCATTTTTTACGAAGTTTCAAAAACAAGTTTAAGAGATTGGAATTGGCTGTTCTATAACCTTTTTAAAGGACTTATGCCATCCATTTTAACATTGGTGTTTGTAAATCAATATTTAAAGTACACCTCAAATAAAAAGCAATATATAGTTAATTAATATGAGAAATTTGAATAGAACATATCCAACCGTTTTTAAGTATATACTTGCAGTTCTTCTATTTGGTGTAGCGCTTGTAGTTAGCACATTAGTAAATCAGGGAATCATAAAACAATACTTTCCGTATTTATCATGTATCCTTTTGTTTGCAGCCACGTGGTTTTTATATAAAAAGGAAAGTAAGACTGTTAAGGAACTTGGTCTTAACTTTAGTAGAAGAAATTTCTTGTTTTTACCTCTTGGATTACTAATTGGTGCCCTGGCTTTATTTGGTGCCACGTATTTTAGAGCTCTATACCTTGGAGAAACAATCGAGTTAAGTGCATCATTAAATTACGCAACCATGCTATTGGCGTTTTACTACATCTTTCCTCAAGTGATGACTGAAGAGCTATTGTTTAGAGGTTATCTATTTAAAAAAACAATTGAAGTGTCTAATGTTGTTATGGCCAATATTATTTTTTCGATTCTATTTATGCTTATTCATGTCATAGATGAAAATGTATTGAATAATAAAGGCATGATACTTATGCTGGCAATTTCAATTCCTGTTGGACATTTATTATTTGCAATGGCTTTATTAAAATCAAAAACATTGTTTTTCCCCATTGGCTTGCATCTTGGTAATAATTGGGCCACACGCCATTTGATAAGCAATACAGATTCTAGCGATAGTATATTTTATATTACTAACCCAACCACTTTTGAAAGTTGGACGCCATTTATCATAACAATTATTTTGTTTAATGGTTTTTTCTTGCTTGTAACGTACATCATTTGGAAAGGGGATAGAATACTGAATTCATAATCGCTTGTAAGCCATAAAATATAATAAGATATTGCCAAAATTTAAAAAATGTAGCACTTTATGATTTTCAAATTAATTGATTGTCTAAATTTGAATGTCATACTTAATTCAATGAAAATTTTTTGTTTCTCCTTACAACAACGCTCCATTTTTGTTTTACTTTTTCTTCTTTTCTCGATTAATTATTTATTGGCTCAAGAAAAAGAGTCCAATCAAACAGTTGAAATACCTGAACCATTAATGTTTGACCTAGTAAGAGGATTAGGTGCAATGAAAGGCGAGCTGGAGATCAATGCTTTGGTAGATCTTCCTATTAATAATATCTCTTCACGTGAAGTTGAATGGGCTCCAGAAATTGAATACGCCGTGTTTAATAATTTCGCTGTTGAGTTAGAATTTCCTTTTGAAAATTTTGAACTTGAAGCTTATAAGGTGGCTGTTCAATGGACCATTGGACGTTCTAAATCCAATAAATTTATTCATGGTATTCAAGTGATTGGTGAAAGTTATATTCACGATGATCTCTTAGAATTGAGTTTTCTATATGTCCCTGCATATCGATTTAGCGACACTTGGAGTGCTATTGGTCTCTTTGGTTTAATGGTTGAAAGCGGAGAGGATGCACCTTCAAATAATACTACTGTTTTGTTGAATGCCTCCGTTTTTGCAAATTTAAATGAGCATGTCGTTGTTGGTATTGAAATCAACAATTCAGATCCAACACTTCAAAAGGTTGATGATAATGATATGGAATTGCTTATTTTACCTCAACTTCACCATGAGTTCGAAAGTGGATTTTCATTTCAGTTTGGTATTGGTCCTAAATTTGATGATTCACAAACCGAATGGTCAGGCGTTCTAAGAGTAATTCAAACGTTCTAAAAATACTTTTTTTAACCTTCATTTTTTAGGTCAATCACACACAAAATATTGATTTTAAGCAATTTTGTTTGCCTTGCTATATTGCATCGATAAGAAAATGCACTAAAATTTAATTTAAGACTATTTAGAGCCGTTTTAAGCCACTTTTGTAATTTCAAGAATTGTTAATAAAAATGTGATAAATGTCTTAAATAGCATATAAATGCCTTTCTAATGTTGTATATTTGTATATATAGAGGATGGTACAATAAGGTATCATTTTTTTATGTTCTAAATCAAAAGAAAATAATATGAGCGAAGAAGCTAAAAAACAATATTCAGCAGATAGTATACAGGCCTTAGAAGGAATGGAACACGTACGCATGCGACCTTCAATGTATATTGGAGATGTAGGTACGCGTGGATTGCATCATTTGGTCTATGAAGTGGTCGATAACTCCATTGACGAAGCGTTGGCAGGTCATTGCGATACCATTACAGTTACTATTAATGAAGACAACTCCATAACAACCGAAGATAACGGTAGAGGAATACCAGTAGGCATTCATAAAAAGGAAGGTGTATCTGCCCTAGAAGTGGTAATGACAAAAATAGGTGCTGGAGGTAAATTTGATAAAGATTCATATAAGGTCTCTGGAGGATTGCACGGTGTTGGTGTAAGTTGTGTTAATGCATTATCCGAACATCTTAAAGCAACAGTCTTTAGAGAAGGTAAGATTTGGGAACAAGAATATGAACGAGGTAAAACCCTTTATCCAGTTAAAACTGTTGGTGACTCTGATAAAACTGGAACGGTAGTTACGTTCAAACCAGATTCGACCATTTTTACGCAAACCTTAGAGTATAATTACGACACTTTGGCGAGCAGATTGAGAGAATTGGCCTTTTTAAATAAGGGCATCACGATCAAACTTATTGACCAACGTCATAAAAACGAGGAAGGTGAATTTGAAAACGAAACGTTTTACTCGGAAGAAGGTCTAACAGAATTCGTTAAATTTTTGGATGGCAACCGTGAACCTTTAATGAAAGACGTCATATCATTTGAGGGTGAAAAAAATGGTGTTCCTGTTGAAGTCGCTATGGTGTACAATACATCCTATGGTGAGAACCTCCATTCATATGTAAACAATATAAATACGCATGAAGGTGGAACGCATCTTTCTGGGTTTAGACGTGGATTAACGCATACCCTTAAGAAATATGCTGACAATTCGGGCATGTTAGATAAACTGAAATTTGATATTTCAGGAGACGACTTTAGAGAAGGCCTTACTGCAATAATATCGGTCAAAGTGGCCGAACCACAATTTGAGGGCCAAACAAAAACCAAATTAGGAAACAGAGAAGTGTCGGCTTCAGTAAGTCAAGCCGTTTCTGAAATGCTTACAAACTATTTGGAAGAGCATCCTGATGATGCTAAGACTATTGTACAAAAGGTCATCCTTGCCGCCCAGGCACGCCATGCCGCTCAAAAAGCGCGTGAGATGGTGCAACGTAAAACTGTCATGAGTATTGGTGGATTACCTGGTAAATTAAGTGATTGTTCTGAACAAGATCCTGCCAAGTGTGAGGTGTTCCTTGT
>CAYZKX010000208.1:2722-4331 GCA_964479055.1 uncultured Flavobacteriaceae bacterium | reverse complement strand
GTTCAAGTACAAGATCATATTTGCCAGCTTCAACAGATTTAGCTGAAAGGCGTTCTTTGGCTTGAATAGCTGCGAGAGTGGCATCTTCAACCATGTCATAGCTGTTTTTATAGAGTTTTACACCAGCAGGACCATCAATTTTTTCAGATGCGAGTCCATCAAGGTATTCGTAACCCATTCCCATAGGTGCACTTAATGCTTGTCTGGTTTTAAATTTACCAGCAGCACGATCTACAACCGTGACGCCAAATGTTGGCCAAACACGATGTACATCTTGATCAATATATGAGCCTTCAGTCGAAGCAAAGTACTTTTGCTCATTAACCATAAATAAGGCTGAATTGACAAAATTAGCGCCATTTTCCATGGCTGCGGCATTAGCACTTAATAAAAGGTCAACCTTTTCAGAAACTGGAATTTCCTTAAAGTCCTTTTTAATAGGCGTCTTCCATGACACTTCACCATAGGATTGCACTGGTGCTAATTTTACTGGTTCTTTTTGAATTTTTGAATTGGCTTTGGCAATGGCCACAGCTTGTTCGGTTGCTTTTTTAATACCATCTTCAGTAACGTTATTGGTAGATGCAAATCCCCAAGTACCATTAGTGATAACCCGAATTCCAATACCAAAGGATTCAGTATTGACTACATTTTGTACTTTGTCTTCACGTGTAAATACATATTGATTCAAGTATCTACCAATTCTGGCATCGGCATAGGTAGAACCTAATGATCGTGCAGTATTCAATGCAACATCCGCCAGACGTTTTTTAATTGCGATATCCATTCCAGGGTTTAGTAACGCTTCTGCAGAAATGCTATTACCCATTAAAAGTGAAGGCATCATTAATGCCCCAGCTCCTAAACCTGCAGTTTGAATAAAATTTCTTCGTTTCATTTAACTTCTTTTAATTGAATTAAGTTGTTTTAGTTGACATATTTTTCACGTAAGTAAGCTATAAAAATTGGTTGATAGGGAGATGGTTATTTAGCTCTTACAAGTTAATAATTTTCTTCCTAAGTTATTTTTTTTAACGTATTTTAACGTTTGTAATTTATACTTTGGAAATGCAAAAATCAATCACCAGGTAATGGCAGGACAAATGGTCAAACAACTGGATCACTTAAAACAACAGTTAATAGGTGATCTCTTCTATGATAAAATGATCAAAGCGCTCTATGCTACCGATGCTTCAGTCTATCGTGAATTACCTCTTGCCGTGGCCTTACCTAAAGATGTGCATGACATTAAACTTCTAATTCAATTTGCAACAGATCATCGCACATCATTGATTCCCAGAGCTGGCGGAACATCACTGGCAGGACAATGCGTAGGGAATGGTATTGTAGTTGATGTGTCCAAATATATGAATGCAGTTTTAGAAATTAACACCAAAGAACGTTGGGTGCGCGTTCAGCCTGGAGTAGTACGAGATCAACTAAACGAATTTTTAAAACCATACGGATTATTTTTTGGACCAAACACCTCTACTTCAAACCGATGTAATATTGGAGGTATGATTGGAAACAACTCATGTGGGACAACATCTATAGTTTATGGATCCACGCGTGATCATACACTAGAACTTAAAACAATTTTAAGTGATGG
>CAYZKX010000208.1:0-2622 GCA_964479055.1 uncultured Flavobacteriaceae bacterium | reverse complement strand
TTTATGGATCCACGCGTGATCATACACTAGAACTTAAAACAATTTTAAGTGATGGAAGTGAGGTTGTTTTTAAAGAGACTGATGAAGAACGATTCAAATTAAAAGCGAATGAAGATTCGCTAGAAGGGAAACTCTATAAGCAAATAGGTGAATTATTAATTGATGAAGACAATAAAAGAAATATCCATCATCATTATCCTAAAGTGGAGGTTACTAGAAGAAATACTGGTTATGCACTTGATGCCCTTTTAGATACCGAATTATTTTCAACAAGCAATCAGCCTTTTAATATGTGTAAGCTCTTGTGTGGTTCAGAAGGGACACTAGCTTTTACAATAGAAGCCAAATTAAATATAGTGCCTTTGCCTAAGCCTTGTGAGGTTGTATTGGCAGCACACTTTAATAGTATTGATGAGAGTATGAAGGCAGCTGTAGTTGCAATGAAACATCAACCAACAGCATGTGAACTCATGGATAGAACCATCTTGGATTGTACTAAGGATCACATACTCCATCAACAAAACCGGTTTTTTGTTGAAGGTGATCCTGAGGCGCTGTTGCTGATCGAATTTCGGGATGACAGCATTGAAGAAGCGCAAACTAAAGCTACTACACTTATCGATCAATTAAAGGAAATAAAACTTGGTTATGCTTTTGCTATTGTTAAAGGTGATCAAACCAAAAAAGTTTGGGATTTACGAAAGGCTGGGTTGGGCTTATTGGCTAATATTCCTGGTGATAAAAAAGCAGTAGCTTGCATAGAAGATACCGCTGTGGCGATCGAAGACCTTCCTAATTATATTCATGATTTTAGTGTTTTGATGGAACAATTCGACCAGAAATCGGTGTATTATGCACACGCAGGAGCAGGTGAATTACATTTACGGCCTATTTTGAATTTAAAGGATTCTAGGGATGTCAAAAACTTTAGGGATATTAGTGAAGCTTCCGCACGATTGGTAAAAAAATACAATGGTTCTCTTAGTGGTGAACATGGTGATGGTCGTGTACGTGCTGAGTTTATTTCCTTGGTTCTGGGGGAGGAGAATTACAATTTGTTTAAAGACATAAAATCAGTATGGGATCCTCATGGCATATTTAATCCAGGTAAGATCGTAGATGCCAAACCAATGACAAGTGATTTGAGATACGAGTCTGATATTCCAACTCCTAAAATTTCAACAATTTTTGATTTTGAAGATACTGGAGGAATTATTCGCACGGTTGAAAAATGTAACGGTTCTGGTGATTGTAGGAAATTGAATTTTGCAGGAGGAACCATGTGCCCCAGTTATAGAGCTACTCTTGATGAGCAGGATAGCACGCGAGGTAGAGCCAATATTCTTAGGGAATTTTTAACACAAAGCACAAAGCACAATCCCTTTGATCATTTGGAAATTAAAACGGCTATGGACCTTTGTATATCATGTAAAGGTTGTAAAAGTGAATGCCCTTCCAATATCGATATGGCAACACTTAAGGCCGAGTTTCAGTATCAATATTATAAAAGTCATAAACCATCACTTCGCACAAGACTGATAGCAAACAATGCAAGACTAAATACCATAGCTGCTTGGTTTAAGATACTGCATAATGGTATGGTCAATCAAAACTGGTTTAAATCTCTTATTGGAGTGCATGAAAAAAGATCTATTCCTCATTTGCAAAAGCTAACCTTACGCCAATGGGCGCGGTCCTATGATCAACCGTCTTTAAATAAAAAAGTGTATCTATTCTGTGACGAATACACCAACTTTTACGACACAGAAATTGGAATTAAAGCGGTAAAATTATTGAATCATTTGGGTTATGAAGTTTTGTTTTGTGAACATCGAGAAAGCGCTCGAGCATATATTTCAAAAGGGTTTCTTGATCATGCTAAAAAAATAGCCCAAGTCAATATTGAGATATTCAGTACGCTAATTTCTCAAGATATTCCACTTATTGGTATCGAGCCTTCAGCAATACTCGGATTTAGAGATGAATACCCAAATTTGGTAGATTCAAAACATAAGCAAAAGGCTTTAGATCTAAGTAAACATGTTCTTTTGATTGATGAATTCTTGAGCCGTGAAATAAGGAATAAAGTAATTGATTCTTCGGTATTTCGAAAATTAAATACGGCCATTAATTTTCATGGTCATTGTCATCAAAAGGCGCTGGCATCTATTGCTACAACTATGGAGCTATTGAAACTAGTGAGTCCTGATGTTAGTGAAATTGCATCTGGCTGTTGTGGTATGGCAGGATCTTTTGGTTATGAAAAGGAACATTATGATTTAAGTATGAAAATTGGTGCCCAGATATTATTTCCTTCCGTGGAGAAAGCCAGTACAGATACCATAATTGTTGCCTCGGGCACCAGTTGCAGACATCAAATAAAAGATGGAACTTTGCGTACAGCAGTACATCCCATTGAAATATTGTATGAATCAATAGTAAAAGCTTAGGTGGAATTAATTCAAATTTTAGGATACGTTGGTGCCCTTTGCATAGGTCTTGTACTGGGCCTTATTGGCGGAGGAGGTTCCATTTTAACAGTTCCAATTTTAGCTTATTTATTTTATATCAATCCAGTTACTGCAACGGCTTATTCTTTATTCGTTGTAGGTAGTACAGCAC
>CAYZKX010000207.1:0-4349 GCA_964479055.1 uncultured Flavobacteriaceae bacterium | reverse complement strand
ATCTTAAAGCGTATGACAGTTCATAAAGAAATTAAATAATACAATTTGAGTCATGGCAAAGAAAGCAGTAGCATCGTTACAAACAGGATCAAAGCGTTTAACAAAAGCCATTAAAATGGTGAAGTCGCCTAAAACAGGTGCGTATATGTTTGTTGAGTCTATTATGGCTCCTGAACATGTAAACGACTTTTTAAACAAGTAATAGTTCCATTACTTCGAATAATATTTAAAGCTGCTTTCATGAGTGAGAGCAGCTTTTATTTTATCTTTAACTTTCAAAAAATCGAATCAAAAAAAGTATGAGTTTATTTAAGAAAATATTCTCTTCAGAAAAGAAGGAAACTCTGGATAAAGGATTGGAGAAATCAAAGACCACCTTCTTCAATAAACTTAGTAAGGCTGTTGCTGGAAAATCAAAGGTTGATGATGATGTATTAGATAACCTAGAAGAGGTTTTGGTTACCAGCGATGTTGGTGTTGATACGACCTTAAAAATAATAGAGCGCATAGAAGCACGTGTCGCAAAAGATAAATATCTAGGTACAGATGAACTCAACCAAATCTTAAGAGAAGAAATAGCAGCATTATTATCGGAAATTAATAGTGGAGAAGCTACAGAATTTGCTATTCCTAGGGATCAAAAACCCTATGTCATCATGGTTGTTGGTGTTAATGGTGTGGGGAAAACAACTACTATAGGTAAACTTGCGTACCAATTTAAAAATCAGGGTCTTAAAGTTGTATTAGGAGCGGCAGATACCTTTAGAGCTGCAGCGATTGATCAACTGCAAGTATGGGCTGATCGCGTAGATGTTCCTATAGTTAAACAATCTATGGGAAGCGATCCAGCGTCAGTAGCTTTTGATACGTTGGAAAGTGCTGTAACACAAGATGCCGACGTAGTGATTATTGATACAGCAGGACGTTTGCACAATAAAGTGAATTTAATGAACGAGCTGACCAAAGTAAAGCGCGTTATGCAAAAAGTGGTTGCCAACACCCCTCAAGAAGTACTACTAGTTCTTGATGGTTCTACAGGACAAAATGCCTTTGAACAGGCGAAGCAATTTACAGCTGCTACCGAGGTGACATCATTAGCTGTTACAAAATTAGACGGTACAGCCAAAGGAGGAGTCGTAATTGGTATTAGTGATCAATTTCAAATACCTGTGAAATATATTGGTGTTGGAGAAGGCATTGATGACCTTCAAGTCTTCAATAAGTATGAATTTGTCGACTCGTTTTTTAAATAGTATGGAATTCAATTTATATTAATGTATCGATTTCTATTTCTATCTGTTTTATTATTTTCTGGTTGCGCCAAAGAGCCAAATTCCATTCCAATTATATCTATTGATAATCCTAAGGCATTAAATGTTGTCATGGATTCTGCTGATATAAGAGAATTTAGAGTATTAGATTCACGTTATTTAAATAATGCAGATATCTGGAAAGATCTTAATTCAGATTTAGCTGATTTTTCGGAAGAAGACTACCAAAACCTAAAACCATTAATAATTGAAAGTGATATACCTGCCTTACAACACCACGTAGCAAGTGGAAACCTAAGTTATGAGACACTGGTTAAATTTTATCTCTATCGCATTAGGAAATATGACCGAGAAAATGAATTGTCATTGAATTCAGTGATAAGTATTAATCCTTTTATTATTGATCAAGCCAGAGAGAAAGACAAGGAATCAAAAAAAACAAACGAAAAGCATATAATCTTTGGTATGCCAATTTTATTAAAGGACAACATCAATGCAGCAGATATGCCGACTACTGCTGGTGCCGTTGCCTTATATAACAATTATGCTGAAGATGCTTTTATAACATCAAGATTGAAAGAAGCAGGAGCTTTGATATTAGGTAAAGCAAATCTAAGTGAGTGGGCTTACTTTTTTTGTGGTGATTGCCCAAGTGGCTATAGTGCTATTGGTGGGCAAACATTAAATCCTTATGGACGGAGAATAATGGGGACAGGAGGTTCAAGCTCAGGCAGTGGTGTTTCTGTGGCTGCAAATTTTGCTGTTGCCGCTATAGGTAGTGAAACATCAGGATCAATCTTATCACCTTCTAGTGCTAATTCAATTGTTGGACTAAAACCAACAATTGGCTTATTAGGACGAAGTGGTATTGTTCCTATATCGTCAACTCTTGATACACCAGGGCCAATGACCAAAAACGTAATAGATAATGCCATTTTGCTTTCTGTTTTGGCCTTTGAAGACTCATCCGATAAAAAAACTATTAATTTGGCACCTAATGAGGCAATTGACTATGCTAAAAACTTGACAAAGGGTAATCTAGATGGGAAACGGTACGGTATTTTTAAACGACTAATGCAGGACTCAGTTTATGCACAAGCCATATCGGATATTAAAAACTTAGGAGCAGAAGTTGTAGAAGTGGACGAAGTAGAAACTGATAGATCGGCTTTTCTAAGGTTACTTAATTTGGAAATGAAAAATGACTTGCCACATTACTTGAAAACGGCGGCTGATACAGCTGTGGTTGTATCATCCATAAAAAGTATTATAGATTTCAATAACCAAGATTCATTGAATAGGTCGCCTTATGGACAGCGGTTATTTAAGGGTATAGTAGATGATAAAGGCACACAATCTTACCTTGATTCTATAAAAACAAATTTGAAAAATGTGTCGAAAAATTACTTTGATGTGCCTACAGAAGCGCATGATTTAGATGGCTTTTTATCTATTAATAATTGGCATGCAAATTTAGCAGCGCTGGCTGAGTTTCCTGCGATTACTGTGCCAATGGGTTACACCTTAGAAGGAAGACCTCGTGGATTGACATTTATTTCCCAACCGCTTTCTGAAAGGCAATTATTGGAATGGGCTTATAAATATGAACAAGCGACAAAAAAAAGAATTCCACCAGTTAATTATAACTGATATTAATTTTTCAAATGCGTACAAAATCACTCAAGAATAATAAGATCAATGTTGTCACGCTGGGATGCAGCAAAAATGTCTATGACAGTGAGGTACTTATGGGCCAACTCAAAGCCAATGGCAAAGAAGTGGTTCATGAAGAAGAAGGCAATATTGTTGTTATAAACACCTGTGGTTTTATAAATAATGCCAAAGAGGAAAGTGTAAATACGATACTGGAATTCATGCAAAAAAAAGAGGCTGGTGACGTCGATAAAGTTTTTGTAACCGGTTGTTTGAGTGAGCGTTATAAACCTGATCTTCAAAAAGAAATTCCTGATGTCGATCAATATTTTGGAACTACAGAATTACCAAGCTTATTAAAGGCTTTAGGTGCAGATTACAAACATGAACTTATAGGTGAGCGTCTTACAACCACACCCAAAAATTACGCTTATTTAAAAATAGCCGAAGGTTGTGACCGTCCTTGTAGTTTTTGTGCAATTCCTTTAATGCGTGGTAAACACCGATCAAAACCCATAGAAGAACTGGTTGTTGAAGCTCAAAAATTAGCGGCAAATGGTGTCAAGGAATTAATTCTTATCGCACAAGACCTAACGTATTATGGGCTGGATCTCTACAAAAAAAGAAATTTAGCTGAGTTGCTTAAAGCATTAGTTAAAGTTGAAGGGATTGAGTGGATCAGATTGCATTATGCATTTCCAACGGGATTTCCACTTGATGTTCTTGAGGTCATGAAAAGTGAACCCAAAATATGCAACTATTTGGATATTCCGTTACAACATATTGCCGACGATATCTTAAAAAGTATGCGCCGTGGTACCACTCACGAGAAAACCACGCGATTGCTCCAACAGTTTAGGGAAGCGGTACCACAAATGGCTATAAGAACTACATTGATTGTGGGTTATCCTGGTGAGACAGAAGCACATTTTCAGGAACTGAAACAGTGGGTCTCCGATATGCGTTTTGAACGTCTAGGCTGCTTTACCTATTCTCATGAGGAGAACACACATGCCTATAATCTTGAAGACGATGTACCAGAGGACGTAAAACAACATCGTGCTAATGAGATCATGGAATTGCAATCGCAGATCTCCTGGGAGCTTAATCAATCAAAAATTGGAGAAACATATAAAGTTGTCATTGATAGGAAGGAAGGTAATTATTTTGTTGGACGAACAGAATTCGATTCACCCGATGTAGACAATGAGGTTTTGATCGATGCTTCCAAGACCTACCTTAAAACAGGTGATTTTTACAATGTAAAAATTAATGATGCCGCCGATTTTGACTTATATGGGGAGGTAATAGAAGTTAGGACATAAAGTAGCAGTCAATATAGTCCGTAACCATATGTAAAACTAATCCTAAACCAATTGTACTGAGAGGTTTTTTTAATACTAACAATACAATATATCCACAAAG
>CAYZKX010000206.1:2116-4366 GCA_964479055.1 uncultured Flavobacteriaceae bacterium | reverse complement strand
AAGAAGGTCTTTCAATTTTAGAATACTTTATTTCTACTCACGGTGCGCGTAAAGGTCTTGCCGATACGGCATTAAAAACAGCCGATGCAGGTTATTTAACACGTCGATTGGTAGATGTGTCTCAGGATGTTATAGTCAATGAAGAAGATTGTGGTACTCTAAGAGGAATTACAATTGAGCCATTGAAGAAGAATGAAGAAGTTGTAGAAACACTTGAAGAACGTATTATTGGTCGTGTATCATTATATGATGTTTATAACCCACTGACAGAAGAATTATTAGTATCTGAAGGTCAATTAATTACCGATGAGATTGCGAAGGCAATTGAAGCATCGCCAGTAGAGTCAATTGAAGCACGTTCGCCATTGACTTGTGAAGCTAAAAAAGGTATTTGTACCAAATGTTATGGTCAAAACCTTGCCACAGGTAAAATGGTTCAGCGTGGTGAAGCTGTTGGTGTTGTGGCTGCTCAAAGTATTGGTGAGCCTGGAACACAGTTAACATTACGTACGTTCCACGTAGGTGGTATTGCGGGTAACATTTCAGAGGAGAACAAGATCATCGCTAAATATGCTGGTAAAGCAGAGATTGAAGACCTGCGTACCGTTAAAGGTGAAGATGGAGAAGGAAATGAAGTGGATATCGTTATTTCTAGATCTTCAGAATTAAAATTGGTAGATGAGAAAACAGGAATCACTTTAAGTACTAATAATATTCCTTATGGAGCTTCTATCTATGTTAAGAATGGAAGTAAATTAAAAGAAGGCGATGTTATTTGTCAATGGGATCCATATAATGGTGTAATCATCTCAGAATTTGCTGGTAAAGTAAGTTATGAAAACATAGAGCAAGGTATTACTTATCAAGTAGAAATTGATGAACAGACTGGTTTCCAAGAAAAAGTGATTTCTGAATCAAGAAATAAGAAATTGATCCCAACACTTCATATTGAAGATGGTAAAGGAAACGTGGTTCGTTCATATAACTTACCAGTAGGAGCGCACTTGATGATTGATGATGGTGATAAAATTAATATTGGTAAGATCTTAGTAAAGATTCCACGTAAATCAGCTAAAGCAGGTGATATTACTGGTGGTCTTCCACGTGTTACCGAATTATTTGAAGCACGTAATCCGTCAAATCCAGCTGTTGTTAGTGAAATTGATGGAGTGGTTTCATTTGGTAAGATCAAAAGAGGTAATCGCGAGATTATCGTGGAATCTAAAATCGGTGATATTAAGAAATATTTGGTGAAATTATCTAATCAAATCTTGGTTCAAGAAAATGATTATGTGAAAGCCGGTATGCCTTTATCAGATGGATCGATAACACCAAATGATATTCTAAATATTAAAGGGCCATCGGCAGTACAGCAATATCTTGTTAACGAAGTACAGGAAGTTTATCGTTTACAAGGTGTGAAGATCAATGATAAGCACTTTGAAGTGGTTGTTAGACAAATGATGCGTAAGGTACAGATCAATGATTCAGGTGATACTATTTTCTTAGAAAATCAACTTGTCCATAAGTCAGACTTTATAGAAGAAAATGATGAGATCTTCGGAATGAAAGTAGTCGAAGAGGCTGGTGATTCTGAAAATCTTAAAGCTGGGCAGATCATTACGCCACGCGAATTAAGAGATGAAAATTCAATCTTACGTCGTGAAGATAAAAACCTTGTTGTTGCTAGAGATGCAAGACCAGCAACTGCAACACCGATACTACAAGGTATTACACGAGCATCATTGCAGACTAAATCATTTATATCTGCAGCATCCTTCCAGGAAACAACCAAGGTATTGAACGAAGCTGCTGTAAATGGTAAGGTCGATACTCTAGAAGGACTTAAAGAGAATGTTATTGTTGGACACCGAATTCCGGCAGGTACTGGAATGCGCAGTTACGACAATATCATTGTTGGTTCTAAAGAAGAGTTTGACGAGATGATGCAAGCGAAAGAAGAAATGAATTATAACTAAATAAAACAACTCCAGTCTACCTAAAGGCTGGAGTTTTTTTTGATTGGTACACAAATAAATTTAAGAATATGGCTGACGATACTAATAAAAAAACAAAGCAAGGACAGATCAATATCGAGTTGGATGAAAAAGTGGCTGAAGGTACTTATTCTAATTTAGCGATCATAAACCATTCGGTTTCTGAGTTTGTGCTTGACTTTATTAATATTATGCCTGGCGTTCCTAAAAGTAAGGTGAAATCTAGAATTATATTGACGCCTCAGCACGCCAA
>CAYZKX010000206.1:0-2016 GCA_964479055.1 uncultured Flavobacteriaceae bacterium | reverse complement strand
TGATAAACCACCGATGCCATTGAATTTTGGTCCAGCAGGACAGGCTTAATACAGCAGCCCTTTGAGCATTCAAAGGGTTTTTTATTACAGTGTATTGTTTTTTCTAAACGGCTTCTTTTTTATTCAAACAAAATTTCAATGCTCCTGAAGGGCAACGTTGAATTTGATCAATAATACGAGCGGACTCCGTCCCATCTAAATTGATCCATGGGATCACCGATGTACGAAAAACATCAGATAATTCTTGAGCACATTTTCCTGAGTGAATACAGAGGCGCGGTTCAAATGTTACAGTAATATCCTCATTACTGTAAACGTGGTTAAGCGTTTCCATAAGTAGTTCATTTTGGGGTTATGAATCTATTTTAAATTTAGAATTACCAATTAGCGATAACTCCATATTATCGGTTAAATGTATAAAAAATCCGATGAAATACAAATTTTTTCAAAAAAAATAGACAAAGTGTGTTAAATTTTGATCTGCATTTGAGCGAATATTCGTCCCATAGTGGTGCAGTTTATCGATAAACTAATTAAATTCTGAAGTGTAATGAAACTTAATGCTCGGATATTTATCTTGGGTCATTTGTAGTGAAAAAGCTGAATCGGCTAGAAATACCAATTGTCCCTGTTTGTCTTTAGCCAGAAACCGTTGTTTTACACGTTTAAAATCTTTGAATTCTTCATTGGTTTCATCTTCAGGATCTACCCAACACGCTTTGTGGACGTTAAGGTTCTCATAAGTACATTTAGCCCCATATTCATGCTCCAACCGATATTGTATCACTTCATATTGTAATGCTCCAACAGTTCCAATAACTTTTCTTCCGTTGATATCTAAAGTGAACAATTGCGCAACACCTTCGTCCATCAATTGATCAATACCTTTGTATAATTGTTTAGATTTTAGTGGGTCAGCATTATTTATATATCTAAAATGTTCAGGGGAGAAGCTGGGGATTCCCTTATAATTTATAGTTTCACCTTCGGTAAGCGTATCTCCAATTTTAAAATTACCAGTATCATGCAAGCCTACGATGTCACCTGGATAAGAAACATCTACAATTTGTTTCTTTTCAGCAAAAAAGGCGTTCGGACTAGAAAATTTCAACTTCTTGTTAAGCCGGACATGTAAGTAAGGTGTATTACGTTTGAATTGACCAGATACAATTTTAATAAATGCCAGTCTATCTCGGTGATTAGGGTCCATATTAGCATGGATCTTAAAAACAAATCCAGTGAATTTCATTTCATCCGGTTGAACTAGTCTTTCTTCACTATGCTTCGGTCTTGGTTTAGGGGCGATCTCCACAAAGCAGTCCAATAATTCACGTACACCAAAATTATTCAAGGCTGAACCAAAAAATACAGGTTGCATTTCGCCATTCAAATAGGCGTCTTTATTGAATGAGGGATAAATACCTTGTACCAATTCGATTTCTTCCCTTAGTATGTTGGCCGCTTGATCACCTATCAAACTGTCCAAACTGTCATTGCTAAGATCATTAATTTCAATGGTTTCTTCAATGTCCCTGCGGCTATCACCTGTGAATAGATTGATGTTCTGTTCCCAAATATTGTAGATACCTTTAAAATCGTATCCCATACCTATGGGAAAACTCAGGGGAGTGACTTTGAGTCCAAGCTTTAATTCAATTTCGTCGAGTAGATCAAATGCATCTTTACCTTCACGATCTAATTTGTTAATAAAAACGATCATTGGAATGTTCCGCATTCTACATACTTCAACAAGCTTCTCAGTCTGTTCTTCAACACCTTTAGCAACATCAATAACTACAATAACGCTATCCACTGCTGTTAGTGTTCTAAAGGTATCTTCAGCAAAATCCTTATGACCTGGAGTGTCCAATATGTTAATCTTGATGTCCTTGTACTCAAAGGCGAGAACCGATGTGGCAACTGATATACCCCTTTGACGTTCAATTTCCATGAAGTCACTAGTTGCTCCTTTTTTTATCTTATTACTTTTAACAGCACCTGCTTCCTGAATGGCAC
>CAYZKX010000205.1:0-4392 GCA_964479055.1 uncultured Flavobacteriaceae bacterium | reverse complement strand
AACAGGAAATCACAGATTATCTGGCCGTATTAAAATCAAATGCATTCCAAGGCGACCTTAACCCTCAAGATCTATTAATTACAAGTGACACTATTGTTTGGCATAAAGACAAAGCTTTAGGTAAACCTAGAGATACTGATGAAGCCTTTGATATGCTGCGATCGCTTTGTAATGACACTCATGAAGTGTACTCCTCGGTTTGTTTTAAAACGACCAATTCACAAAAAATAGTTCATGATGTTACCAAAGTCACCTTCAAATCTTTAAATGACGATGAAATAAGATATTACATTCAAGATTTTAAACCGTTTGATAAAGCTGGGGCTTATGGCATTCAGGATTGGTTGGGAAAAGTTGCAGTGACCAAAATTGATGGTTCTTATTTTAATGTGATGGGATTGCCAGTCCATTTGGTATACCAAACACTAAAAGAAATACTGGTTTATAAGTAAAATCTGTATCATAAATACTGATATCTTTGTTAACTAAATTATAATCTGATGGCTGAATTTTTTGAAGCGTATAAAACCCAAATTATTTTCACTGCTGTTGTATTAATTTTATT
Organism: uncultured Flavobacteriaceae bacterium; assembly: GCA_964479055.1. GTDB lineage: Bacteria > Bacteroidota > Bacteroidia > Flavobacteriales > Flavobacteriaceae > CAYZKX01. The sequence goes on along the minus strand of CAYZKX010000205.1, from coordinate 3,827 downwards.
AGCTATTGCTCATTCGATAGGCTTGGTTATTATTAGACGCGTTGGAAAAAGAACAGGCATTAATTTAGCTCGAGTGAAATTAATTGTTCGTTATATGACAACGGTTAATATTTTAATTGCCCTACTATTCCTAGCCTTCATTTATGGTGCACGATGGGATGATATTGGCTTAGTATTATCATCAATATTTGCCGTTGTAGGTGTTGCCTTCTTCGCAATATGGTCTATATTAAGCAATGTTACCTCTGGTGTCATCATGTTCTTTTCATTTCCTTATAAGCTTGGTGATACAATTGAAATTCATGATAAGGACGACCCTTTAAGAGGTATTATCGAAGATATCGGTGCATTTCATATTCATTTGCGGCTTGAAAATGGTGATTTAGTAACATATCCAAATAACCTCATTTTACAGAAGGCCGTAACGCTTATAAAAAAAGGAGAGTGAGATCTTTTTGAATGGTAATACTTATCCTATTCAATTTTCAATGCAATAAAATATACTTTCGTTAAAGAAACATTAAAAGCCAAGATTCAGGTAGCATTCTTTTATATATTTGGTTCAAGCTAATCAAATAAATCATGATAAAACGACTACTATTTGTACTCACACTTCTTGTCTGTATTCCTAATAACTTTGCCCAGCAGCCCGACAAACCAAGCACATCAGAGATCTTCGAATCGGTTCAAAAACTTAATTTTTTAGGATCGGTTTTGTATGTCGCCGCGCATCCCGATGATGAAAACACCCGTTTGATCTCTTACATGTCTAATCATGTGAAAGCACGAACGGCCTATTTATCGTTAACACGTGGAGATGGTGGGCAAAATCTAATTGGACCTGAATTAAGAGAACTATTAGGTGTTATTAGAACTCAGGAATTACTTGGTGCACGCAGTATTGATGGTGGTGAACAATTATTTACGAGAGCAAATGATTTTGGCTATTCTAAACATCCAGACGAAACACTGGCTATTTGGGATAAAGATGAAGTATTAAGTGATGTTGTCCTGGCCATTCGAAAATTCCAACCAGATATCATTATCAATCGTTTTGATCATCGCCGTGCAGGTCGCACGCATGGTCATCATACATCATCGGCCTTACTTAGTATGGAAGCTTTTGATCTGGTCAACGACCCTAATGCGTATACGCATCAATTGTCTACGGTCTCCACTTGGCAGCCTAAACGTCTGTTCTTCAATACGGGATGGTGGTTCTATGGAAGTCGTGAGAATTTTGAAAAAGCCGATAAAAGCAATATGAATACTTTAGACGTTGGAGTCTACTATCCGTTAAAAGGCATGTCTAATAACGAGGTGGCTTCTTTAGCAAGTAGTCAACATCTGTGTCAAGGGTTTGGACGACCAACAACTAGAGGGTCACAAACCGAATACATCGAATTTTTAAAAGGTGATCCTATATCGAAAGATCAAGATGTATTTGCAGGCATAGATACATCATGGAATCGTGTTGAAGGTGGCAAAGCTATTGGAGACATCCTTCAAAAAGTAGAGGACAATTTTAACTTTATTGACCCATCAGTTCATATTCCTGAATTGGTTAAGGCATACGCACTATTACAGGAGATTAAAAATGAACATTGGAAAAGTGTTAAGTCTAAAGAACTGCTAGCGATTATCGAAGCTTGCGCCGGATTATATTTAGAAGCTTCAGCAAATACGCCAACAACGGCAGTTAATAATGACATTGAAATTAATCTAGAAGTGCTTAACAGAAGTAATACCTCAATCGATCTAAATTCATATCAAATTACTGATCAAAATAGTGTATCTCGTGAAATCACGAGCTTAAAGCCAAATATTAAAGAAAATATTAAAGAAACAATCAATGTTTCTGATAAATTGAAAGGAACTTCACCTTATTGGCTTGATACAGTAGGATCATTGGGCATGTACCGTGTTGAGGATTCCAACTTAATAGGATATCCGGAAACACCGAGAGCGCTTAAAGTGGATTTTAATTTAACAATCGCTGGCCAGCCTATAACTATCACAAAGGATGTGGTATATCGCTATTCTAAACCTGATAAGGGTGAGTTGTATCGCCCATTCGAGATCATACCTGAAGTTTCTACTAGCCTTACTGATAAAGTCTACATCTTTGAGTCTTTTGACGCACAAGAAGTAGAAGTTAGTGTCACAGCCGGAAAGAATAATGTTGTAGGTACACTAACACTCAACCATCCTGAGGATTGGCAGGTTAGTCCATCCAGCTTTGATGTTAATATTACCAATAAGGGTGCGACTGAAACCTTTAAGTTCTTGCTATTACCTCCGGATTATCAAAGTGAAGGATATATTTCTCCTGAAGTTACCATGGGTGGTAAAACCTTCAATAAACAACTTGTAGAGATCGATTATAGTCATATACCTTTTCAAACTGTGTTGTTGCCAAATGAAAGTAAAGTAGTTCGCCTTGATATTCAAAAACGTGGAGAAAACATCGGTTACATTCAAGGTGCAGGTGATGTGGTTCCTGAGAGCCTTGAACAAATTGGTTATAATGTAGTGACTATCCCTACGGACGAAATAACACCTGAATCACTGGCGCGCTTTGATGCGATTGTTGTAGGTATTCGAGCATATAATGTAGTGGACGAACTCAAATTTAAGCAAGAGCACCTTTTTAACTTTGTTGAAAACGGCGGTAATCTCATTGTCCAGTACAATACCAGCAGGCGCACCACTGTAGACAAAATCGCTCCTTATGATCTCAAGCTTTCACGAGATCGTGTAACCGATGAAAATGCTGAAGTACGATTTATTAATCCCGATCATGAACTATTGAACTTCCCAAACAAAATTACCGAGAAAGATTTTGACGGTTGGGTACAGGAACGAGGATTGTACTTCCCAAATGAGTGGGCGGATGAATTTACACCATTGATCTCGATCAATGATAAAGGCGAATCCCCAAAAGAAGGCAGCCTGCTCGTTGCTAAACACGGTAAAGGACACTATATCTATACAGGATTAAGCTTTTTTAGAGAGTTCCCTGCAGGAGTTTCAGGGGCTTATCGCCTATTTGCCAATATGCTCTCAATTGGAAAAGACAACATCAATACTAATGTTGAGAAAAAATTAACCGATTAATGCACGATCAACCGCAACAACCAAAAGAAAAATGGCAACCTATGTATACCGTAGTGTTGGTCGCTAACCTTATCTACATAATACTGTTTTATGTATTAACTACCATGTTCGCTTAGCTATGTTGAATTTATTTGCACGTTTAGACTGGCAGGACTGGTTAGTCCTTGTATTTACTTTGATAACCATAGTACTTTACGGTACTTGGAAAACACGTAAAAATAAAAATGTTCAGGATTATCTTAAAGGTGGTAACCAATCTAAATGGTGGACCATAGGATTATCGGTGATGGCTACACAAGCCAGTGCGATCACGTTTCTATCAACACCAGGTCAAGCATTTCACTCGGGCATGGGCTTTGTACAATTCTATTTTGGTTTACCAATTGCCATGGTGATTATCTGTTTGGTTTTTATACCATTATATCACCGTCTAAAAGTATATACAGCTTATGAATATCTAGAAAGCCGATTTGATTTAAAAACAAGAACACTTGCGGCTATTCTCTTTTTAATACAGCGGGGATTAGGTGCCGGGATTACCATTTTTGCACCTGCTATCATCCTATCGGCAGTTTTAGGCTGGAATCTTACTATACTTAACATCATTATTGGAATCATGGTGATTATTTACACGGTTTCAGGAGGTACCAAAGCGGTTAGTGTGACCCAAAAACATCAAATGGCCGTGATTTTCACAGGAATGTTTATTG
>CAYZKX010000204.1:0-4405 GCA_964479055.1 uncultured Flavobacteriaceae bacterium | reverse complement strand
ATCATCATTCATATGGTAATCAAATTCATCATTTCCATTATATAAGAACCAGTTGAAACGACGTACTTTATATGGACAGTTGTTGGCACAGTAACGTGTTCCAACACAACGGTTGTAAGCCATATGGTTTTGACCTTGACGCCCATGAGATGTCGCCGCTACTGGACAAACGGTTTCACAAGGTGCGTGGTTACAATGTTGACACATGATTGGTTGGAAGGCCACTTGAGGGTTTGCTGATGGATTCTCCATCTCTCCAAAATCATTCATTGAACTGCTAATGCCCTTTATACTATCTTTCTTCTCATTATCGGCTTCAAAAGATTCTTCCGATGAGTAATATCTATCAATGCGTAACCAGTGCATATCCCTACTTCTACGCATTTCTTCTTTACCAACTACTGGCACATTGTTCTCAATATGACAGGCAACAACACATGCTCCACATCCTGTACAGGCATTCAAATCAATAGACATATTGAAGTGGTGTCCTATCGAACGATCAAATTCATCCCAAAGGTCTACTTTAGGAGAGGTAACAGGCGTTTCTTTATGCTCTAATGAAACAACCGGTACAGCATTCCACTCGTCCTTAGGCTCAGTATTGTATGTATTTAGATCTGTTTCTTTAATAACATCACCACGACCCATCAAAGTGTTATGCAATTGCACACAAGCAAATTCATGTTTGCCTTCCGTCGCTTCTATAGTGACCTCTTGTACGTTGTTAAATCCAGCGTATAAAGGATAAGCATTAACACCTGTTTGCATTTCAGTTTTCATACCTGAAGTGCGGCCCCAACCATACGCCATACCAACAGTACCACTAGCTTGTCCTGGTTGAATGATAACCGGCACTTTAACTGTTACACCATTTGCTGTTACATTAGCATATTTACCATTTAAGCCACCTGTGGCATCATGACTGCTTTGCGTAAAAAATGTAGAACGTTCCAAATAAAGACCTAGTTCTTTGGCGTCTGCCTCAGACATCGTAAGGTAATTATCCCATGTTGTTCTAGTCAATGGATCTGGAAATTCTTGAAGCCAAGGGTTGTTAGCCTGCTGACCATCGCCCATTCCTGTCATCGCAAAAAGTGTTAATTCCATTCCAGAAGATGATGCATTGGCCAATGTGCGTGCCATTGCTGAAACATCGGTTGAAGTTTCTTCAGAAGTAGACTCTGAATCACTAGATGATGATGGCTCCTCAGCAGTTGAAGATTGAGTCATATAAACACCATCATGTAATGTTTGATTCCATTCTGAACCACTCAATATTGTAGATTCCCAGAAATTCTTCAAATAGTCGTAATAGCTTTCTTGTTCGCCATTCATTGCCATTAAGAAATCTTGGAATTGACGTGTATCGAACAATGGTCTTATAGTAGGTTGCATTAAAGTATAATGCCCTTTTACCATTTCTGTATCACCCCATGATTCTAAATAATGAGATGTTGCTCCTATATATTGTGAAACTGAAGCGGTCTCATCTGCCTTCATTGAAAATGCAATTGACAGATCTGTTTTTTCTAATCCTGACACGAACTCGCTGGAATTTGGCAAAGTGTAAACCGGGTTGACGCCAGCCATTATTAAGGCTCCAACACGACCTGCATTCATATCGGTAATTAAAGTAGATACCGCTTTATCATCCCCTTGACGGGTTAAAATTGGGGCTTCAGGATTGAATGCTTTACTACCAAGACTTTCATTGATCTCAAGAACAATGCGTTGTGCATTAACATCTTGAATTCCTGTCACTACCACTGCATTGCTACCAGCGCGTTGAATCTCTGAAGCAGCTCTATCCACAGCTTCTTGAATAGGTGCTGATAGGTTGCCAGATACGGCATTTCCTGTGATCTTACCATAAAGACAAGCTAGTGCAACTTTTTGTTCACTTGGTTTAAGTGGAATACGTTTATCGGCATTGGCACCAGTTAAAGACATATTGGATTCAAAATGAATATGTCTGGACATTTTGCCATTTTTAGGTACGCGTCCTTGAGCATATGCTGCATCAAATCCGCCACCTTGCCAGTCTCCCAAAAAGTCGGCACCTATTGAAACAATAGTTGTGGCTTTTGAGAAGTCATAATTAGCCATTCCCCTTGTGCCATACTTGTTTTGGAAGGCGTCTAAGGTTGCTGTTTCTGAAATGGCATCATAAACCACATGACGTACATTTCCATATTTAGCTTGAAACTCTGCTATAAGTTGATTGGTGGAAGGGCTAGCAAACGTTTGTGTAAGTAAAACTACATCTTTACCAGCTGCTACAGCACTTTCAATACCCGCTTTTACATTCGCATCAAACTCAATCCACGAAATGGCTTCACCATTTTGTTTTGGTCCATCAACACGTTTACTATCGTATAGATCTAATACAGAGGCTTGAACTCTTGCATTGGCACTGCCATGTGTCTTAGCAAGTTTATTATTTTCAATTTTTATTGGTCGTCCTTCTCGCGTTTTCACCAAAATGCTGGCAAAATCATAACCATTGGCTATGGAAGTCGCGTAGTAGTTGGCAACACCAGGTACGATCTCCTCTGGTTGAACTACGTAAGGAATCGACTTTATCACTGGTCCTTCACAGGCGGCTAATGACGCTGCTGCTGTGCTGAATCCTACATATTTTAAGAAATCTCTTCGCGTTGTTGATGACGCCTCAAGATTTTCCTTGTCGCCTAAAAATTCGTCAACAGGGATCTCTTCAACAAACTCTTTATGTTTGAGCGCCTCAACCTCCGAGCTAAATTTTGGATCTAACTCTTCAACACTTTTCCAGTATTTCTTGTTTGATGACATATTCAAAATTAGTTTAATAATGACATTTACCACATTCCATTCCGCCCATTTGCGCAACAGTTAATTGGTCAACTCCATATTTTTTAGATAACTCTTCATGAATCTTTTCGTAGTAAGCGTTATCTTTTACTTGTACGTTTGTTTCTCTATGACAGTTAATACACCAGCCCATGGTCAATGGTGAGTGCTGATATAGAATTTCCATTTCCTCCACTGGACCGTGACAGGTTTGACATTCTATGCCTCCTACTGTAACGTGTTGTGAATGGTTGAAATAAGCAAAATCTGGAAGGTTGTGCACGCGTATCCATTTTACAGCCTGCGTCTCACCTGTATATTCTACACCATCCCAGCCAACGGCAGTATATAATTTTTGGATCTCAGCATTATAATCTATTCCATACTCTTGTCCTTCAGCTAAAGTTTCAGGAGCCACCTCTGAAATGGATTTGTGACAGTTCATACACACATTCAATGATGGTATTCCTGATGTTTTACTTACTCTTGCTGACGAGTGACAATATTTACAATCGATCCCGTTATCACCAGCATGCACGCGGTGCGAATAATGAATAGGTTGAACCGGAGCGTAGCCTTGATCAACACCTACTTGCATTAAATAGCCATAGGCATAATAACCACTAGACAATAATAGAAATATAGCGGTCACTAATAATAAGAATTGATTTTGAACAAAGGCTTGCCATAGGCCACGACCCTTTTCTTTTTCTTCAAATTCAATGTCGTTAGCTTTTGCAAAACGACGCAATGTTTGATTTACTGTATATAGACCAAAGGCCAAAAGAATAAACAGTACCGCCAGACCTGTTAATATTAACTCGTTTGAAATTCCAGAAGATTGTCCAGTGCCGCCTTCACCTCCACCTGCATCGACAACAACCGGCTCTGGAGCAGGTTCAGCAGTGTATGCTAAAATATCAGTAATATCCTGATCGCTCAATTGCGGCATTGCTGTCATTGCCGTGTTGTTCCATTCGGCAAAAATCTTTACAGCATAAGGATCTCCCGATTTGATAAGAGCTGCACTATTACGAATCCAGGCATCAATCCAAGCACGATCTAATCCTTGTTCATCAGCCAATCGTTGCTCTACATTTCTCAAAGCTGGTCCCGTAAGCGGCTTATCTAAACGGTGGCAGGCTGCACAATTGGTATTGAACAGTTGCTTTCCTTTTGTTGGATCGCCTTCTTGCGCCTGTAACGAGAATGAGAATATAAAGATTAAGGCTAAGCTTAAAAGAAGAGTATTATGTTTGAAATTTTTGATGGTCAATGGTTTCCTAAAATATATAGAAGTGTCTTCTAAACTTTGGTACGATTTTTTCATAAAGAAAATAAACGGTTTAAAAAATCTCTGGCAAAATTAAGATATAAAGTCGATTTTAGAAATGTTAGTATAGTGTTAATTACCCCAAATTACTAATTTATAAACATTCTAAATAATAAACTTTAAAAGAATTTGTTTATATAAATTACATTTGTAAAAGTTTTACGAAAATATGATGTCAAATTTTAAAAAAACAACGGCACTTTTAGCACTAATCCTGTGCCTTTTCCCGATTGTAAATAC
>CAYZKX010000203.1:0-4483 GCA_964479055.1 uncultured Flavobacteriaceae bacterium | reverse complement strand
CTCCAATACTTCCTGGTCCTGTAAATACATACTGTATTTCATCTAAATTTAAGGTTCTACTGACATCCTCTGGACCAGCCAGATCTGTAGCATCCTGTTGGGCGGGTTCGCCATGCGGAATTGGATAAACACCATCAGCTACAAATTTGTTTTTGGGAGCCACCAAAGGAAGGTTAGAATTGATTGCTGATTCAGTTATTTTTTTGTTTTCGTCCGACTTAAGGTCATTAGTTTGTTTACACGTAAAGAGTAATACTGCAACTAAAAAAAATGGTAATATACGGTTCATATGTTTCTGAAATTTAAAAACTATAATTTATGTTTATTCTACTCCAAATCGCTTTATTCACATTGTCATTAGATGAAATTGGATAACTAAAAATAGCACCCCAACCAAATTGTCTAGAAAACCGCCCAGAAACATGGAAGCCTCCAGCTAAATAGGCTTGTTCATTATCAGCTTTAATACCATCCGTAGCCGTTTCCCCACCAATGATATAGTTTAAATCTGCTCCTACTGAAAGTAGACCAGAAAGTATATCTTTAGTGCCATGTAGTTCAAATCGATATAAAGGTTTTTGCGTTAATCTTGAACCTCCAACCCCGTCATTATTGGCTGTGTAAAGCGCAACTACAGGGTAAAATTCTAATGCCGTAGAATTTCCTGGAGATCCCCAACTTTTAACTAGAGGTAACCCAAAGCGAAATTCAAACCTATTCTGTCCACTATTTAGTGCCACTTTTTCATCGTAGGTTCCTATTGGTACTCGAATAGCAAAGAGGCCATGTAAAGTCAAACCACCATTGTATTTGATAAAATCTTCAGGTTCAATAGCATTCCCACCAATCAAGGCCATTGCAAAATGCGCATAAGGATCGGCAAAACCACTCGGATTAGCAGTTAAAGGGAATTCACCAACACTAGTCGAAGCATCCACAAAAACGTATGGTATTGCGACGTTAACTTGAGCGGTTTTACCAGCTAATGAAAAGTAATAACTGTAACTTAGATTGAAGGCATCAGTATTAAGATCTGCTCTCTTAAATAGAATTCCAGCAGGATTGACATTTAATCCTTGATGTTCCCAAAAAAATGAAATGGCTTGTAATCCTTTGGGGGCTAATGCAAATGAGTTATACCCATATTGTTGACCAGAAATTGGATTAGAAAATAAAATACTTATGATAAATAGTGTCCAAAATCTAAATAAGTTTGATGGTAAATACATGAGGTAGTACTAAAGTTGAAGACCTAAAAATAAGTATTAAATATACAATCATCCAATTTAATTTTTGGAAAAGAAATTAGAAGATAATTCGTGTATTCGGGTATACATTCACCCATGCAAACCAAAAAACTTCATGAGCAGGAAGTCTGGAAAGTCGTTGTCCTTCGGGGCTTATCAACGCCTCTTCTTTAATCTTCCACTCTTGGTTATTCTTATCCAATAGTTTTCCATTTTTATAAGATTTGAACTGTTGCTCATCAATGGCAAAAGCGCGACTGGCGCCATTTTCCTCGGTGAGAATCACTAGTTTTTGCGATCCTATTTGATCATGATATAAGCGCTTACGCATTAAGTAATCTACAGAGACAGCTAGTGGTTGATTTTCAAAATTTAATGGTCGTGGTACAAAAACACGTGTTTTATTGGCTAGTCTGTTGTCAAGATTAAGCACAGGAAACATCAAATTATCAGTCGCATAATAGTCTTTGTACGCTTCGCCTTCGCTATAGTCTCTTTGATGACCAGTATTTAATGACAGCACTTTTGTGTTAGGATAGCGTTTACGCCAAGTGCCCCAATCGGTGGTTTCTACAGGTAGAATATCTAGTGCAATATCTTGATCAACTAGTGGTCCTACCACAGGTTCACCTAGTATTGTACTCCATAACGATTGCGTAGCCTCATCATACATAAGCTTATTGGAACGGTACAGAAAACCACTGGTGCCGAGTTCATGTTTTATACCGTTATGTTCAGTGTCATACACGATTACTGTCCCACAAAGGGTACAATAGACTACTGCAATAGATTGCTCACCTACAGTATCGGTCAAGAATTCATGCCAGGCTAATATACGTTGTGGAAAAGCGCGAGCTTCACCATTTACTACTAGTCCAAAAATGACATCACTTTCTGATAGGTAGGTTGCTGCATTGGCTGTTGTAAAATCTGGTGAACGCAAGGGAGGAATGCCATCTTGTTTAACACCACCCCAAACTATCTCATCCAATCTAATTTTAGCTTGATTTGATCGGTCATTGAAGTAGTTGTAAAATTTAGGATCAACAGCACTGTAGAGATACCCTTTAAAATTGGCATAATAGTCGCCATAATACGGTTCATTTTGCCATAACCACTGAATACCATCATAATAATCGGCTTTGATATTGGGCACATGATCATTTAACAAGGATGTAATGGTTTTTTGTTGCCATTCATTTTGACTTAGCAATATTATGTCGAGCAATGGTGGTACAAAATCATTGGACCAATTATTTTGAAGAAATAATGCGGCATCTTCCTTTTTGCGGTTATCTTTTCCTAAAAGGTCTTTAAAAACCGTTAAAGTATCAATCACCTTGGGGCCTGAACTTTCAACTGGCGTTGCAATGATTTCTTTGTAATCTATGGGTAGGGTTGTAGCCAGACGTTGATCGGCCCAATAGCCAAATTGTTTTACGGCCGATTTGTTGACAATATTACCACGTTGATCAAAGGTTAAGTACTCATCGGTTTTATACAGTCGAGATATGGCGTTTTGTTGATTTGAGCTCAGCGATTGCGAACTCCCTGCACCGAATTTTTGTTGCTCGGCTGATGAAACTGGTATTTGGACCTTATCACTTGACGAAACTCTAATCCCTTTGTGTTTCACGGTTAAATATTCGGAAAAATACAGTTGATACCATCCCGTTGTTGAGTCGACATGGACAAGACCACTAGGATCTAACGGTTCACGAATGACTTTAAATTCTCCGGCGTTATATCCTTCAAAAGTCAATTGGTATCCAAGGTCCTGTAATAGTGTTGCATTTGAACTTTTCAAAAGGCTAAGTAAGAAATGTGGAATGCTTTCTGAATACATTTTATCACGACGCTTGACAATTCGTGCATCGTTTTCTTCAGAATTGTCAATGTATTGTGCGTAACCCTTGTAAGATGAAGAGCCATCTTCATCAATAGTTAATGATTCAAGCGAGAAACGAATGGTATATTCAAGAAAATTATTTTCTATAATTAAAAGGTCATATGCAGTTGCTTTGAACGTACCGTTCTTTTCTTCAAATTGAAGTACTTCTGGATTTATGATCTCGCAATTAGAGGCAGCTTTCCCTTTACCTAGTAATGTTTTTTTAAACTTTCTTAAGTTCTTTTTCCAATCGCTATTCTTTTTGGCAGTAATTAAAACCTCATTTAGATCCACAGCCTTAGCTGTTAATTTTAGGATTTCCTGATTTTTAAGAGGCAGATACGCTATTGGTTTCAAAATGAGTGTTTCATAGGATACATGAGTAATAATCAATTCCTGAGTCTCTTGAGTAGAAACCTCAAGAACGAATAAACCATTCAAGTCACTTGTGGTTCCCAGGCTTGAGTTATTTATAAAAATATGCGCATCAGGAATAGGTTGTTCAGTCACTTCATCAACGAGGCGAATTTGTAAGGTTTTGAGTTGAGCCCTAGCAAATGAAGTACAAAATAGGGTGCACAAAATGCAGAAATACAACAATCTTATTTTGGAGTTGGTAATAGTCACTTGAAAATAGTCGTAAAGTATAAATAGAGCTTTCTATTAGAGATTTTTTTTTGTTATAGTTGATAATCTCAATGGCCCCGATTGGATTGAACAAAAGTTTCGAGGGACTTCGACTAATTCTTATTAATAGGAGTGAAAATAAAATTGTACCTTGAGATAAATGAAGAAAACCAATGAGAAAGAATAATTTTAAATAAAAACAGCCATTTGGACAATTAATAAGGAATAAGAAATCATGAAAACTGCTATTTACAATTTAATAAAAAACAATAATGATTATTCAAGTGCAATTGCCCGATTATTCTTGGGTATTGTAATTATTCCACATGGTGCTCAAAAGGTGTTAGGGATTTGGGGTGGTCATGGTTTGAATGCCGCCATGGATTCATTTCAGCAATGGTTTGGAATCCCTTCTTTGATTACTGTGCTAGTAGCTCTTGGTGAATTTGCAGGAGGAATTCTATTAGTTCTTGGTTTGTTTTCACGTTTTGCTTCAGCGGCCATTATTTTGATCATGCTTGGAGCGATCTACTATGTTGTTCATGACCATTTTTTTATGAATTGGTACAGCCAACCACGCGGTGAAGGATTCGAATTTCACATATTAATGATTGGAATTGGATTGGTAGTATTGATTAACGGATCTGGTAAATATTCTCTGGATTCCTTTTTAGTCAATAAGTTTTACAAGCAGGACTAAGCTCATTCTTCTTTATAA
>CAYZKX010000202.1:0-4525 GCA_964479055.1 uncultured Flavobacteriaceae bacterium | reverse complement strand
AGATCAAATACAGGGATTTAAGTTTACAAACACGAAGCAAGACCTTAACTTATTTTATAAATAGCAAATCCATAATTTTAGAAACAGCGAGGGAGTTATTATTTCAAGAAAAGCCAAGAGAATCTGTTCGTTTACTTGGTATTTCTATGTCTAACCTTAATACCGAAAAACAAAAAACACCAGAATCAAAAAGTGTAAGTGTGCAATTAAAGTTTGATTTCTAATCACCTCTAAAAAAAATACTAAAAGCTACAGCTTGTAATTTCAGTAACTCGTAGTGTGTTTACCATCCCTTTATCCTTGATTGGCATAGCGGCTAAACTAATGAGCATATCTCCTTCTTCAAGATAGCCTTCTTTACAGGCAATGGCATTGACATCTTCTATAGTTTCATCAGTACTCACAAACTTATCATAATAAAATGCCTTGACGCCCCAAAGCAAATTAAGTTGCGTTAATATGCGTTTGTTTGAAGTGAAAACCAAAATATGCGCATCTGGTCGCCATGCTGAGATTTGGAACGCGGTATATCCACTATTAGTTAAGGTGGAAATAGCTTTGGCATTAATCTCATTGGCCATCAATGCTGCATGATAACAAATTGATTTGGTGATGTATCTATTGGTACGAATATGAGGTGGCAACTGCGGCACCTCTATTAAATGTGAGTTTTCTACAGCGCGTAAAATATTTTCCATGGTGTTAATGACCTGCACAGGGTTTTTACCAACCGATGTTTCACCAGATAGCATTACGGCATCAGCACCATCCATAACCGAATTGGCAACATCATTGACTTCGGCTCGCGTTGGTGTTAAACTAGTGATCATGGACTCCATCATTTGTGTGGCGATAATCACAGGTATTCTGGCGCGTTTGGCACGCAACACCAATTGTTTTTGAATCAAGGGAACCTCTTCTGCTGGAATTTCTACACCCAAATCACCACGAGCTACCATGAGACCGTCACAGTAAGCCACAAGTTTATCAATGTTCTCAACGGCTTCAGGTTTCTCAATTTTTGCAATTATTGGAATTTTATGATCGCTGTGTTTTTTGATCAACTCTTCCAGTTCTATGAGATCTTCAGAATGGCGTACAAATGATAAAGCGATCCAATCTACTTTTTGCTCTATAGCAAAAATCGCGTCAGCGATATCTTTTTCGGTTAGTGCGGGTTGTGATATCTTGGTGTTGGGTAGATTGACTCCTTTTTTTGACTGCAATGGCCCTCCTTGCAATACTTTGGTCAATACCTTTGATTTCTTATCGGTTTCAACAACTTCAAAAATTAGTTTACCATCATCCAGCAAAACACGCTCTCCAGGATTAACATCTTTAGGGAAATTATCATAGGTCATAAAAACCCTATTCTTGTCACCTTTAAACTCCTTGCCAGTTTCAAAAGTTATTGTATCGCCTTTAGATACAACGACTTCATTACCCATAATACCAACCCTCAACTTTGGGCCTTGAAGATCGGCGAGAATTGCCGTGTTGTATCCATACTTTTCATTAAGTTCTCTAATCATAGCGATGCGTTTACTTACATCATCATAGTTGGCGTGCGAAAAATTTATTCGAAATACATCTGCGCCTTCTTCAATCATCTCCTTAAGAACCTTTTTTGTGTTGGTTGCGGGTCCCAAGGTGGCTACTATCTTTGTTTTTTTGCGACTTTTTGGCATTATCTAAAAATTAGGTTGTCTCTGGATTTTAATTGTGTAACGTCAATGCTATATGCTGTAATAATTTGAGGCACTTTTTGTAATTGGTTGAGTACTCGTTTTTCGTTTACAGGTTTGGCGTCGTAGTCAATTTTCAATAAATAGTTGACCTCTTTGTATTCTGGAAGCAAATTATACGTTTTAGTAATCTTGGTTTGTTCAGAAAACAATGACCCTGAACTTACCAGACTACTTTCTTCAGTTTTATACATATTAGACACCATGTTCCATGTGATATGCTGTAGCTCATCCTCCCATTCATACATGGCATATGAGGCCGTGACATATTCAAAATCCAGATCTTTATTCAAACGCGTTAAGCGTATATTCAAATGCTTGTTAAGGAGATAGGCAATGCGATAGTCTTCCAAATTACAATGAATACCAAATAATATGTAAGTGTCATCATAAAAGTCGTCAACCAAAATTTTGTGCAATGCCATTACCTCAACAATTGAATTGTAAATATACTATTATTGTAGTAATCCAATCTTAGCAAAAAGCTAATATTAGCAGTAGAATGTTACTACAACGTTGTAGTTGATTGATTCTTTTTCCTGGAGTAATTAGACGGCTTTTGAAATCGCTGTTTGAAAAGCAAAAAATGCACGCTTCGATGCTTTCTCTTCGGCTTTCTTTTTTGAGGTCGCTCTGGCTTTTGCAACGATCTTATCATTAATAGAGAGTTTCACTGAAAAGTGTCTGAGATCATCATTGCCAGTGTCTTCATAAACATGATAGTCAAATGATTTTTTTTCTTTTTGACACCACTCGATCAATAAACTTTTGTAACTGATAACTTTACCTTCCAGTTTTTCAATATCGACATGTGGTAAAATGACCTTGTCATAGATAAATTTCTCACATTGTTTATATCCTTTGTCCAAAAAAATAGCACCAACAAGGGCTTCAAAAAGATTGCCATGGATGTTGTTTCCAAAATTGTCTTTTGGAATTTTACTTTCAACAAAATCAATGAGATTGAGTTCCTTCCCTAATTCATTCAAATGTTCGCGACTTACAATTTTAGATCTCATTTTTGTGAGATACCCTTCGTCTCCCTGAGGTACTTCATTATATAGGTGGGTTGCAATAATTGAGCTCAACATAGCATCACCCACAAACTCTAATCGTTCATAGTTTATAGGATTGCCCTCTTCATCCCTCTTGTTCATAGAACGATGAGTGAATGCTACACGGTATACCTCTTTGTTTTTGGGTGTAAATCCAACTATTTGTTTAAGTTCAACAAAAAAATTCCCATTACCATTGGCATGGGAACTAAATATGTTGCGAATGAAATTCATTCGGTAAGGTGTATTAATCTAGTTTCTTGAACAGTACGCAAGCATTGTGACCACCAAAACCAAAGGTGTTGCTCATGGCCACTTTCACATCGCGTTTCTGAGCCGTATTAAGAGTTAAATTTAATTCGGGATCAATGTTTTCGTCAACCGTTGTGTGATTTATAGTTGGAGGAACAATCCCGTGTTCCATAGACAATATAGAAGCGATGGCCTCAATGGCTCCAGCTGCTCCTAATAAATGTCCGGTCATTGATTTTGTTGAATTAATGTTTATAGATTTTGCATGGTCTCCAAAAACCTCTTTTATCGCCTTGAGTTCAGCGACATCTCCTAATGGAGTTGAGGTTCCATGTGTATTGATATGATCCACATCTTCTGGTTGCAACCCAGCATTTTCAAGGCAGTTTTGCATTACTGCTACTACACCAATCCCTTCCGGATGTGGTGCCGTCATATGGTGAGCATCAGATGACATTCCACCACCTACAACTTCAGCATATATCTTGGCGCCTCTAGCTTTGGCGTGTTCATATTCTTCAAGTATCATTGCTCCAGCACCTTCTCCCAACACAAAGCCATCTCGAGTGGCATCGAACGGTCGGGAAGCGGTCTCCGGACTGTCGTTTCGTGTCGATAGTGCATGCATAGCGTTGAAACCACCCATCCCAGCAATGGTTACAGCAGCTTCACTTCCACCGGTTACAATGACGTCACAATGTCCAAGTCTGATATAATTTAGCGCATCGATCATGGCATTAGCCGATGAAGCACAAGCTGATACTGTAGTGTAATTAGGTCCCATAAAACCATGTTTAATGGAAATATTACCTGGCGCAATATCGGCGATCATCTTTGGAATAAAGAACGGATTAAAACGTGGTGTACCATCTCCCGAAGCAAAATTCAAAACTTCTTGCTGAAAGGTTTCCAATCCACCAATACCAGCACCCCATATCACACCAACTCTTAATTTGTTAATGCTTTCCAGATCTAAATTTGCATCTATGATTGCCTCATCAGAGGCAACCATAGCATATTGTGCAAATTTGTCCATTTTACGAGCTTCTTTTCTGTCAAAGAATTCGTTTGGGTCAAAGTTCTTTATTTCACAAGCAAATTGCGTTTTGAACTTTTCAGCATCAAAATGCGTAATAGCAGCAGCACCACTTCTACCATTAACAAGACCGTTCCAAAACTGGTCTTTGGTATTTCCAATTGGTGTAAGCGCTCCTAGTCCTGTAACTACAACTCGCTTTAAATTCATAAAAGGGAATTACTTGTTTGTATCTTCTATATAAGAAATTGCTTGACCAACAGTTGCAATGTTTTCTGCTTGATCATCTGGGATTTGAATATCGAATTCTTTTTCGAATTCCATAATTAATTCTACAGTGTCCAATGAATCTGCTCCCAAGTCATTAGTGAAACTTGCTTCTGCAACAACTTCATTTTCATCAACACCTAATTTGTCTACGATAATCGCTTTTACTC
>CAYZKX010000201.1:0-4561 GCA_964479055.1 uncultured Flavobacteriaceae bacterium | reverse complement strand
CTCATATTCATTTTGAATAGAAAAAATAAAATTTATCAAGGCCTAGCGGAATTGAACAAATTAAAATCGAACAGAAACAAAAAAAGCATCAGTATTTTCTCTTTAAGGAAAAATAATCTGACGCTTTTTTAAAAAAAATTGATTAATAGCACTTCGAATATAGAACTTAATAATAGATCCAAGCATTATTTTCGATAAGATGTCTGAAATTTCGTTAACAAGTTCTGTCACTTAAAATATAAAATTAGATCAAAATTATTCTAAAAAGTGGGCTAATACACTGAAATCAAGGCTTTAGAAAACAGTGCCATTTCTTCAGGTGTGCCTGTACTTATGCGGCACCAGTTATAAAATGGTGGAAACGGACGTCCAATACGTACACCTTTTTCTAACATTTGAGAACCTAATGTATCGATATGCCGACCCGATTCAAAGAACACAAAGTTGGTGCTCGATTTGATATAGTTTAATCCTAAATGATCCAGAGTATCATAGATCACTTTTTTCGCTTCGCTGTTTTTTTGTAATGCAAAATCAAAAAATTCCTGATCCATTAAGGCTTCTTTAGCGGCAGCAATGGCATAGACATTGGTCATGGCAACAACATTCTTTTTTAATATTGAGGCTAATGCAGGCTTAGCTATTAAATAACCAATGCGCAATCCAGCCAATCCATAAACTTTAGAAAAGGTTTTTGACACCACAACATCTTCGCCTTTTTTAACAAGATCTAACATTGAAGGGTAGTCAGGGTCTTCTATAAATTCATAATAGGCCTCATCGCTAAACACAATGGATTTTTTGCTCACAGTGCTACAAAAATCAACAAGTTGCTCCTTTGGCAATAATGTTGAGGTCGGGTTATTCGGGTTGCAGAGAAAAACCATTTTCGTATTGGATGTCATACGCTTTTCTATTTCCTGTAAATCGTAACCTTTACCCTCATCTACTGGTACCCAGTTAATTTTAGCACCCCACATCTCGGCATACTGCATCATGGCTAAAAATGTAGGTTTCGCGGCTATGATCTCACCACCATCAGCAGTAAAAGTTATTCCTGCGATTTTCAATCCTTCCGTGGAGCCTCCGGTGAGTACAATATGATCCTTGGTCACACCATGTTTATCAGCAAGCATTTGTGCTAACTCATCGGCATATGCAAACGGATAACGACAACCGTTGCCAAAAATATTAGAAATTGCGCCTCTAACACGATTGGACGGACCGTAAGGATTTTCATTAGAACTCAATTTAATAGGATTGTCAAATCGACGTGGATTGAATTTAAAACGTTCTTCAGTGGTCAACGCATTAAGTGTTAATCCATTAAATAAAGTGAAGCTGCCTGCTAAGGTGGCCGACTTTAGCCACTGCCTTCTATTGTATTGCATGAGGGTTGGTTTTGCTCTCTAAGTTACACAAATGAAGCTACAATTCAAAAATGACGGATCACAAGTGAACGAAAATCTTAACGTAAGCTTAATACAACATTTATGATGTTGTTGATAATTAGTCTTAAGTTTGATCAGCTATTAATCAGTTAGGGAATTAAAGTGCTGACAAGACTTCGTATTCGAAGAGTCAGTGCTTTTTTTTATTACTTTAGCTAACAGGTATTAGTTAAATCAATACGGTCCTGAAACCAGAAACCCGAAAACAAGAAATAATTCAAACTGCTGCACGTCTTTTTAAAGAAAAAGGCTATAGCGCTGTTACCATGCGTGATCTTGCTGCGGAGATGGGAATCAAAGCGGCTAGCCTTTATAATCACATTGCATCTAAGCAGGAAATACTTTGGAATATCATTATTTCTTTAGCTGAAGAATTTACTGAAGAGATGAAATTGATCAAGGCATCACAAAAGGGTGCTATAGGTAAACTAGAGGATATCATACAACTTCATGTCCATATAACTTCAAACAATCAATCAGGTATGGCTTCTCTTAATAATGACTGGATGCACTTGGAGGACCAATTGGACTATTACTTGAGGTTGAGGTCGAATTATGAAGATGATTTTAGAGAAATCATTCAAGAAGGTATCGATCGCGGCGAATTGAAGAATGGTAACGCAGAAGTGATGTTGTTTTCCATTTTATCTACTCTTCGATCGTTATATGTTTGGATCCCAAAGAAAGAGGACCTGGATACTAACCAATTGGCTATGAACTTAAATAAGGTACTGATTCACGGAATTAGCAATTAGTTAACAATAAATTTTGTAAATTTGTCAGTGAAACTAACAATTGTTAGTTTCATATTTAAGTACAGATATGGCAGAGTTTCATAGCTTAACGGTTTCAGAAATTTATAAAGAGACAGAAGACACTTCGGTGATATCATTTCATGTTCCAACTGAGCTGCATGATGTGTTCCAATTTAGGCAGGGGCAACATCTTACGCTTAAGGCAACCATTAACGGTCAGGACATTCGACGTTCGTATTCACTATGTTCTAATCCTAATGATAACACTTGGAAGGTAGCAGTCAAACAAATACCTGAAGGTCTCTTTTCAACGTTCATAAACAATGAAGTTGCAGCAGGAGATACCCTAGAGGTCATGCCGCCAAGTGGTACATTTGGTGTTTCTGCCAACCCGACCAATGCGAAGAATTATTTATTTTTTGCTGCAGGTAGTGGGATTACACCAATCATTTCTATGATTAAAGCGCATTTGACCGTAGAACCTCATTCAACTTGTAAGCTCTTTTATGTCAATAAAACTGCGAAATCAATTATCTTTAAGGAAGAACTGGAGCAGTTGCGTAACACCTATTTTGGAAGACTAGAGATTTATTATTTTTTGACCAAAGAAAGGCGTGATATTGATTTGTTTAATGGACGGTTTGACGATGAGAAAATGCAAATTCTTACTACAACTTTCATTGATATTCCTGATACCAGTGAGGTGTTTCTATGTGGTCCAGAACAAATGGTAAATTATGTAAGCCAGTTTTTGGTTGATGCTGGTTTGCCAAAGGAATTGATACATTATGAGCTTTTTGTTACTGGATTATCAGATGAAGATATCAAACGTGCCGAGCGGTTAGCAAAACAAAATGTGGAAGGAACTCAGGTCACCATTATAGATGGAGGTAAAGAATTTGAATTTACCATGACCAAGGCCTATGATAATATTCTTGATGCTGCCTTGGGTGCTGGAGCTGATCTACCTTTTGCCTGTAAAGGCGGTGTTTGCAGCACATGTAAATGTCAACTAAAACAAGGTACGGTTGAAATGAAAATTAACTATGCATTAGAAGATAAAGAAGTTCAAGAGAATTATATATTAAGCTGTCAAGCTGTTCCAACAGCTGATAAAGTAGTTGTCGATTTCGACGTTTAAAACAGTATACTTATGAGTGATGAACAAATTAAAAGTTTAGAAGCGGAGTTTGAAGCACGCATAGCTCGTGATGAAAAAATAGAACCTAAAGATTGGATGCCAGAGAAATATAGGAAAACTCATATCAGGCAGATCTCTCAACATGCCCATTCCGAAATTGTAGGAATGCTGCCTGAAGGTAATTGGATCACCAGAGCACCATCGTTAAGAAGAAAAGTTGCGCTTTTAGCCAAGGTTCAAGATGAAGCTGGACACGGATTGTATCTATACAGCGCCTGCGAGACCCTTGGTATTTCAAGAGATGAACTTTACGATCAATTGCATACCGGTAAAGCCAAATACTCCAGTATTTTTAATTATCCAACTTTAACTTGGGCCGATATTGGTGCCATTGGGTGGTTGGTTGATGGTGCGGCAATTATAAATCAAGTACCTTTATGTAATACGTCCTTTGGTCCTTATGCCAGAGCCATGGTACGCGTGTGTAAAGAAGAAAGCTTTCACCAACGGCAAGGTTATGAGATCATGTTGAAGCTTTGTAATGGTACCCCTGAACAAAAAGAAATGGCGCAAGATGCCTTAAACCGATGGTGGTGGCCATCTTTAATGATGTTTGGTCCAACTGACGCCGAATCGGTACATACAGAATAATCTATGAAATGAAAATTGAAACGTAAAACCAATGACGAATTACGTCAGCAATTTATCGATCAGACTGTACCTCAGGCTCATTTAATAGGACTTACAATTCCTTATTCAGATTTAAAATGGAATGAAGAAACCCAGCATTACGATTTTGGTGAAATTGATTGGAACGAATTTTGGCAGGTGGTTAAATGGCATGGACCCTGTAATAAAGAGCGCATGTCTGCTAGGATAAATGCCTGGGAAAATGGAAAATGGGTGCGGGATTCTGCAATGACATATGCAAAGAAGCAGAACACTAAAAATATAAAGAAAGTAATCTAATAATTCAGAATTCTGGATTCAAAAAAAATATAATTATGAAAAACTGGCCACTTTGGGAAGTATTTGTTCGGAGCAAAAATGGACTAGAACATCGCCATTTCGGAAGCTTGCACGCAGCAGATGCAGAAATGGCATTAGAAAATGCCAGAGATGTCTATACACGCAGAAATGAAGGAGTCAGTATATGGGTCGTAGCATCAAAACATATTACCGCTTCCAATCCAGAGCATAGTGGAGAATTATTT
>CAYZKX010000200.1:0-4578 GCA_964479055.1 uncultured Flavobacteriaceae bacterium | reverse complement strand
ATTATGATCTGTTTTTCCATCTACTTGGCCTATTTGTTCAAGTTTCACGATTCTCTTTTCTTGAGATTATTCCTTGCGCTACAGGTGTTTTTAAATGTGAGTTGGAATTACTTTTTCTTTAATCGGTACCTGGTTTTCTTTGGCCTGGTGATTATCATTTCACTATTCATCGTAATTCTTAACTTTTACTTTAACTTTAAGGTGAAACAAAGGCCTAAGGCAAAGTATTTGTTGTTACCATACATTGCCTGGCTTAGTATCGCTATTTCATTGAACATGTACATCGTAATTCACAATTGATATGTCCATTTTTAGACTCCATAAAAAACAAAAGCTACCCATTAGTATTGATGATGCCTGGCATTTTTTGTCCAGCCCCGAAAACCTGAAGACCATCACTCCAGATTATATGGGCTTTAACATTATATCGGGTGCTGATAGGCCCATGTTCCCTGGCCAAATCATTCAGTATATCGTAACACCTTTAATGGGTATTAAGACCAAATGGGTAACTGAGATCACTCATGTGGTCGATAAACACTATTTTGTAGACGAACAACGCTTTGGCCCATATGCATTATGGCATCACAAGCATTTTATCAAAGCCATAGATGGTGGTGTAGAAATGGAAGACATCATTGACTACAAACTACCCTTAGGGTTCATTGGTAAACTGGTACAACCATTTTTGGTCAAACCTAAATTGGAAGAAATATTCAACTATAGAGCACAAAAGCTGGAAGAACTTTTTGGCACTTATAAATGAACCAAACCATAAACATATTTTGGTTTCGTCGCGATTTGAGGTGGCATGATAATGTAGCACTTTATCACGCGCTCAACAGTGGTCGTCCTGTGCTCCCTATATTTATTTTTGACACCGCCATACTTGAAGGTCTTCCACAGAACGACGCTCGCGTCACCTTCATATATGAGACGCTTCAAGCATTAGATCACACCTTGAAAAAGAATTTCAACAGCAGCATAGCTGTTTTTCACAATGATCCTCTAGAGGTCATAAAATCATTAACACACACATACAATGTTGATACTGTATTTACTAATCACGATTATGAGCCGTATGCACGCCAACGTGACCAAGACATCAAAGCCTACCTCCAAAGTCAAGAGATCAACTTTACAACCTACAAAGACCATGTTGTTTTTGAAACCAATGAGATCGTAAAGGATAACGGTACACCCTACAAGGTCTACACACCTTATTCCAAACGTTGGATGGCTGCGTTAGATCATGAATCCGTGGCCTCGATTCCTTCGGAACAGCATTTGGAATCGTTACTAAAACACGATCACAAATTCCCAACCCTTGAGACTCTCGGGTTTCAAAGGTCAGATCAAGTAATTGCACCTTTTGATACGTCCCAGAATCTGATCGAAAAATATGAAGCACGGCGCAACTTTCCCGCTACCAATGGCACATCACGATTGGGTCCGCACTTACGTTTTGGTACTGTAAGCGTGCGCAACATGGTACAACAGGCCATGAACAGTAACAACAACACTTTTTTAAAGGAACTGATCTGGAGGGAGTTCTTTATTCACATCCTTTGGCATTATCCACAAACCGTCACCAATAGTTTCAAGCCGCAATACGATAACATTAAATGGCGCAATAATAAAAGTGAATTTCAAGCCTGGTGCACAGGGAATACAGGTTATCCAATAGTTGATGCTGGTATGCGCGAGCTCAACACCACAGGCTATATGCACAATCGCGTACGCATGATTGTTGGGAGTTTTTTATGTAAACATTTACTAATAGACTGGCGTTGGGGCGAAGCCTATTTTGCCGAAAAGCTACACGACTACGAAATGGCCAGCAATGTTGGCAACTGGCAATGGGTTGCTGGTTGCGGTGTAGATGCTGCACCCTATTTCAGGATATTCAATCCAACCACGCAGATACAAAAATTCGATAAGGACCATGACTACATTAAAAAATGGGTGCCTGAATATCAGGAACTTACCTATGCCCAGCCTATTGTAGATCATGCCTTTGCACGTGAACGCTGTTTACAAACCTACGCATCGGCCATTAACAAGGCGTAAAACTAGCTTTGGTTAATTAGCTTTCTTAAGTTATCTTTAAGAAATTTAATTCTAACCAAAAATGACAACTAACAAATTTCTAAGCATCCTGTTTTGCTTTACCCTCACTATTGGTCTAGCACAAGATGGTATGACCAAAACCAAGAAAGACATCATGGCCTCAGTTGAAAAACACAAGGCCGAACTTATAAAGATGAGCGATGAGATCTGGGCATTGGCCGAGACCGCTTTTCAAGAAAATGAATCGGCTAAGATCCTGGCCGACTATGCCGAAGCGCAAGGCTTTACAGTTGAACGCGGCGTAGCTGGTATGCCAACAGCATTTGTAGCCACCTACGGTTCAGGGAGTCCTGTAATAAGCGTATTGGGTGAGTTTGATGCCTTACCTGGATTGTCACAAAAAGCAGAACCTACCAAGAACCCACTTAATGAAGGTGCGGCTGGTCACGGCTGTGGACACAATATGTTTGGTGCTGGAAGCCTTGGTGCTGCCATTGCCATAAAAGAACAAATTGAAAAAGGTTCTTTGAAAGGTACTGTAAAGTTTATGGGCACACCTAGCGAAGAAAAATATTTTGGTAAGATATGGATGGTGCGTGAAGGTATTTGGGATGATGTAGACGTAAATATTAGCTGGCACCCTTCTGCTTCTATCGAAGCTGATGTACAAAGCTCGTTGGCACTTATCGACTTCAAGATCGAGTTTTTTGGGCAAGCTGCTCATGCTTCAGGAGACCCATGGAACGGTCGTTCTGCATCTGATGCCCTTGAACTCTATACTTCAGGAATTAATTACTATCGAGAACATGTAAGACCTACGGTACGTATGCACTACCACATTCAAGATGGTGGTCAGGTGGTTAATGTAGTACCTGACTACTCAAGGCTTTGGATGCGTGTACGGGATACCAAGCGCTCGGGTATGTTACCGGTTTATGAGCGCGTGCAGGAGATGGCTGAAGGGGCTGCTATTTTGGCTAATGTTGACTACAAAGTATCCTTAATATCCGGCATCTATGAGGTGTTGGTTAACCGTGAAGGTGGCAAGATCATGCAAGCCAATTTGGAGTTATTAGGTGATATAGAGTACACACCTGAAGAGATCGCCTTTGGTAAAAAGATACAGGAAGTAACAGGAAAAGAACAAGTAGGCATGGACAGCAAGATCAAACCTCTTGAAGCCACGCGAGAGCACCCTGGAGGTGGTAGTACTGATGTAGGCGATGTAAGCTGGAATGTAGCAAACATTAACTTGGGCGTCACTACAGCACCAAAAGATACACCATGGCACTCCTGGGCTGTTGTTGCTTGCGGTGGTATGAGCATTGGCCATAAAGGCATGATTTATGCCTCTAAGGCCATGGCCATGACAATGGCCGACCTGTTTGAAAACCCAGAGTTAGTTGAGAAAGTCAAGGCCGAGTATAAAGAGCGTAAAGGTGATGAAGTTTGGGAGGCCATGATCCCTGAAGGCCCACCGCCAATAAATGCCAAAGGCAATTAATTGATATAATATAAATAAGGTACTGTTATCCGGATGATTTGGCCGTTTAACAGTATCTTTTGTTTTGATATAATGAGTTGTGTTCAAGAAAAAAATAATTTTTAAACGACACTAAATAGACCAATGAAAAAAATATATACCTTAATCTTTGTCTTGGTTTTTGGAATGGTTAACATCCAAGCTCAGGAACTGAAAACCACACAAGGGAATTTAGCCACATTAAATGGAGTGAAGTTATACTATGAGGAATCGGGAGAAGGTCCCCCACTAATCCTATTGCATTCCTTTGGAAGCACTTCATCAAGTTGGGAATCCTTAATACCCGAATTGGCAAAAAAAAATAGAGTGATAGCCATTGACTTGCCTGGACATGGTAAATCAGATTACATCGATACAACCGAAGTTTATTTACACAAGAAGGTTGCAGAATATGTTCTTGAGTTCATTGATTATTTAAATCTGGATTCTGTAAACGTAATTGGTGCAAGCTCTGGAGCTTTTATTGCACTGTATATGGCTACAATGAAGCCAGAACGTACAAAAAGAATAGTTGTGATTGGTGGACAAATCTATTACTCCCAACAAACACGTGACATAATTACAAATTGCTGTGGTAAAGGTCCGGATGATAAAGCTATCTCAATGCATGGTGAAGAAAAAGCAGCCATTCTGGATAGACAATTTTATTACTTCAGAAAACTTTATGGAGACCCATCATTTACTCCTGACCTGCTTGCTACTATTCAAGCAAAAAGTTTAATAATTCATGGAGACAATGATGGTATTGCCCCTATGTCAAATGCTTGGGAAATGAACCAATACATACCAAAATCGTCATTATGGATCATTCCAGATGGAGGTCATTTACCACATCTACGTCCAGAAAATAAAGAAATTTTTATCAGTAGAATATTTGAATTTTTCAATGGGAATTGGGATTAACCAATCCTGCCCACAACACTGTATATAGCAAATAGGGCGATTAGTTGTGAACGAAAATTAGT
>CAYZKX010000199.1:0-4583 GCA_964479055.1 uncultured Flavobacteriaceae bacterium | reverse complement strand
TTCGTATAGAGACCGCAGAAATAAAAAGAGAACATTTCGTGCCTTATGGATTATGCGAATCAATGCAGGTGCAAGAGAACATGGGATGTCTTATTCAAGTTTTATGGGTAAATTAAAAGCTAATAATATCGAGCTTAATCGCAAGGTTTTGGCCGATTTAGCCATGAATAACCCTGAAGCTTTTAAAGCTATAATTGATAAAGTAAAATAGACATTACTGCCAAATAATAACTAATTCGCTTATTAAAATCCGATTCATTTTGAATCGGATTTTTTTTATTTCCACTTTCCATTTTTATAAGTACCTTACCAACTCTTTTCAAAATTCTAATATTATGTCACGTTTTAAAACATGCATTACCCTAAGTCTAGTTTGTATTTTATTTATCTCTGCTCAAGATAAAAAACCAAGTTGGAATGTATCAGATCCTGAAGGGGATTGGAATTTTAACGAAGTTGAGTTATCTACTGATGAGGGTACCTGGATGAATCTTGACGTGAGCCCAGACGGTACTCAAATAGTTTTTGACCTGCTTGGCGATATCTTCATTATGAGCAGTAGCGGTGGTAATGCAAAGGCCCTGCGAACGGGACTGCCTTATGAAGTCCAACCTCGGTTTAGTCCTGATGGAAAATCCATTTCCTTTACTAGTGACGCTGGTGGTGGCGACAATATTTGGATCATGGATACTGATGGTGGCAATGCTAAACAAATCTCCAAAGAAAATTTCAGATTACTTAATAATGCAATTTGGACACCAGATGGTAATTATCTTATTGCTCGAAAGCACTTCTCTTCTACCCGATCACTGGGTGCAGGAGAAATGTGGATGTATCATCTATCTGGAGAAAGTGGCCTTCAATTAACAAAAAGAAAAAATGACCAACAGGATGTTAATGAACCTAACATATCTCCTGATGGCAAATATCTCTATTACAGTGAGGACGTTTACCCTGGAGGGTTCTTTCAGTATAATAAAGATCCCAATAAACAGATCTATGTCATCAACCGTTACAATATGGATACAGGAGAGACCGATCGAGTTACAGGAGGTCCTGGAGGAGCAGCACGACCAACTGTTTCACGTGACGGAACTAAATTGGCTTTTATCAAGCGTGTACGTACAAAAACCGTTTTGTTTATTCACGATCTTCAAACGGGAGAAGAATGGCCTATACATGACAATTTGAACAAGGATCAGCAAGAAGCATGGGCCATATTTGGAGTTTATCCTAACTTCAGCTGGACGCCTGATGATCAACATATTGTGTTTTGGTCAAAAGGCAAGATTCATAAAGTTAATGTCGCTACAGCTGAAGTTACTAATATTCCATTTCAAGCAAATACAACTATTAAAATTGCCGATGCTATTAAATTTGATTATGACGTCGCGCCAGATGAATTCAATGTCCATGTGATCAAACAGGTGGTGACCTCTCCTGATAAAAAGACCATTGTTTTTAATGCATTAGGACAATTATATACCATGAAATTGCCAAATGGCACACCAAAACGTTTGACCAACTCTACCGATTTTGAATTTGAGCCCAGTTTTTCTCCAAACGGCAATGAAATTGTATACGTGACATGGAATGACGAGACTCTTGGAACTATTAATAAAGTGAATATCAATGGTGGCACTCCAAAGCAATTATCATCTGATCTAGGCATATTCAGAAATCCGTCATACTCTCATGATGGTGCTAAAATTACGTATCGCAAAGAAGGAGGAAATAACGATCAAGGTCGAACGCACGCTACGAAGCCTGGATTATACATTATGAATTCCAATGGTTCTAACATTAAATTTGTAACCAAAAATGGCGACTATCCTACTTTCAATGCCGACAATTCAAGACTTTTTTATCAAACAGGTGGTGTCTATTTTGGTGCCTTGACCAAAGAACTTAAAAGTGTAGACCTAAGTGGAAATAATGAGCAAACACATGTGAAATCTAAACATGCCAATAGATTAGTACCGAGCCCTGATGGCAAATGGATCGCGTTTCAACATTTACATAAGATCTATATGGCACCTATGCCAAAAACTGGTAGTCCTTTAGATCTTAGTACAACCTCAAAGTTCGCGCCAGTGACCCAATTATCTAAAGATGCCGGAATAAGTTTACACTGGACTTCGGATAGCAAACAAGTGAATTGGGTTTTGGGAAATAATTACTTTACTGCTAATGCTTCATTGAGTACAAATACCATTGTAGATGAGAGTATTCCAATCAATTTGTCAGCCAAAACCGACAAACCAAATGGTATACTAGCATTTACCGGAGCCAGAATAATTACAATGGACGGTGATCTTGTGATTCAAGATGGAAGTATAGTAATCGAAGAAAACAAAATAATTGCTTTAGGCAATACTGATGAAGTGAACATTCCATCAAACGCTAAAGTATATGATGTTAGAGGTAAGACTATTATGCCAGGATTGGTTGATGCACATGCTCACATAGGTGGCTTTCGTTATGGATTGACCACTCAAAAACACTGGCAATTCTATGCTAATTTGGCATTTGGAGTAACTACGGCTCATGATCCATCTGCAAATTCTGAATCGGTATTTGCGCTTGCTGAATTACAAAAAAGTGGCGCTATGATTGGACCTCGCCTCTATTCTACTGGTTTCATTATTTATGGAGCCGATGGCGATTTCAAAGCCGTTATTAATAACCTGGAAGATGCGCGCTCATCCATACGGCGAACAAAAGCATTTGGAGCGATCTCGGTGAAGAGTTATAATCAACCAAGACGTGAACAACGGCAACAAGTTTTACAGGCAGCAAGAGAAGAGAATATATTAGTTGTTCCTGAAGGTGGTTCTACATTTTACCATAACATGAGCATGATCATGGATGGTCATACAGGTGTTGAACACAATATTCCAATAGCACCAGTTTATAAGGATGTAGTGACTTTATGGGGCAACAGTAAAGTAGGTTATACACCAACATTAGTGGTTAATTATGCCGGGATGAGCGGCGAATATTATTGGTATCAAAATACCAATGTATGGGAAAATGAAAAACTACTTAAATATTTTCCAAGAAGTATTGTGGACTCACGATCACGTCATCGTACAATGGTTCCACAAGAAGAATATGATAATGGTTATGTGGCATCGGCTGAGACCTGTAAAGCGCTTACTGATGCTGGTGTAAAGGTCAATATGGGAGCACATGGCCAACTTCAAGGATTAGCTGCACATTGGGAGTTATGGATGCTCCAGCAAGGTGGTATGACCAATATGGAAGCCTTAAGAGCAGCAACTTACAACGGCGCACATTATCTGGGCCTTCAAAACGATATTGGTTCATTGGAAGTTGGCAAGCTGGCTGATCTCATAATAATAGATGGTAACCCATTAGACAACATTCGTCATACCGAAAAGGTAATTTATACTATGGTCAATGGAAGATTGTATGACACTGAAACTATGAATGAAATAGGGAATACTAATAAAAGTAGAACTAAGTTTTATTGGGAGAACAATAAATATAATGCCGCATTTCCGTGGCATGAAGAAAGCCGTAGTTTTACTCGTGAATTATGTGGATGCGCCGTAGGCAGACATTAATAAATTAAAAGCCATTTCAATTTGAAATGGCTTTTTTTTATTTGCTTTGTTCAGTAATTTCATCTACTGCGGCTTTAAACTCTTCCCAATCTACATAATCATCACCCGAATGATCATAACCTTCAATCAACTTTCTAGCGACTATTCCTCTTATAAATCCATTAATTTCAGCTTCTTTGAGTAATTTGACAATCTCCTTATTACTCAACTTTCCGTCGCTGTTCTTATCGAAAAACCGAAAGGCCTCTTCAGGTGAACTAAAATATTTCGTAATGAGAATTTGTATTTTATTAAGAATGGAATCTTTTGTGGCCATAATTTAGGTTGATATTAGATACAACAATATCTATGCAAAGAATATACATCTTGCATAAAAATGAGGTTAATGGTAATTGAGATGGGAAATAAAACAATAGTTAGTGCAAATTAAAGACCTAAGAACCGCCTCTGTCATTAACTCCTTTTGAGCGTGCAGAACCTAAATCCCGTGATCCACCCCGATCGTTACTACCTTTTGATTTTGCGGCCTCAGTACTTCTAGAGCCACCTCTGTCGTTAATACCTTTTGATTTAGCAGCTTCTGACTCTCTTGAAGCTCCTCTGTTGTCTGTTGAATTTCCCATGATTTTTGAGATTAATTAATTATTATAAAGTAATTTAGGAAAAATATGTAACTTAAACAAATAAACTGCCCCTTTCCTATATGAATAGTGTTTATGTTGTAATTAATTGCAAATGAGTTTAAAAGACTTTTTTAAAGAATGTCACAAACGTGACGTTTTTAAATTACTAACCATATATATTGTAACAAGTTGGGTTATTTTACAAGTACTTTCTGTGGTTTGGCAACCATTGAACCTACCGGAGAAAAGTGTTACTTATCTTATCATAATTTTACTAATTGGCTTTCCATTGTATGTTTTTTATTTGTGGAAATCGCGAGTTCGAAATGCTCAAAAAACCGAAAGTCTTTCGCTTGAAGAAAGTATTAAG
>CAYZKX010000198.1:0-4587 GCA_964479055.1 uncultured Flavobacteriaceae bacterium | reverse complement strand
GTACTAACCCTGTGGCAGCCTGTGTTGTATTTAAAAATGGTAAGCCAAGTAAAAAGGACTATCGCCATTTCAATATTAAAACAGTTAAAGGACCTGATGATTTTGCTTCAATGGAAGAAGTTGTTTTCAGGCGTTATAGACGACTATTAGATGAAGATCTACCATTGCCTCATCTCATTATAATTGACGGTGGAAAAGGACAGTTGTCATCGGCGCTTAAAAGTCTGGATGCCTTAGATATAAGATCTAAAATTGCCATTATAGGGATTGCCAAACGATTGGAAGAATTATATTATCCAAACGATCCAATTCCATTATATTTAGATAAAAAAAGTGAAACATTAAAAGTGATTCAACAATTGCGAAACGAAGCTCATAGATTTGGGATTGAACACCACAGAAATAAACGTAGTAAAAGTGCGTTAAATACAGAGTTGGAAACTATTCCAGGAATAGGTGAAAAGACAGTGGTAGAATTGTTGAAACACTTTAGATCAGTTAAACGTATTTCCAAAGCGCCATTAAATGAATTAGAAGAAGTAGTTGGAAATTCAAGAGCATTAAAAGTCTATAATCATTACCATAAAAATTAATTTGAAGAAGATCATTTACATTATTTTGATATTCTGTGGTTTACTGGGCCAAGCACAACCTATGGCTGAAGATGTTAAGGTTGGTTTAGTCTTAAGCGGAGGTGGTGCCAAAGGTTTTGCTCATATAGGCGTATTGAAGGTCATTGACAGTTTAGGCATAAAGGTAGATTATATTGCAGGTACAAGTATGGGTGCTACTATAGGCTCGTTATATGCAGCTGGTTATTCCGGTAAAGAACTAGACTCGATTTTTAAGACAACAGATTTTGATAGGGTTATCAATGACAAATTTCCTAGAGAGGTTAAATCGTTGAAAGAACGTGAGAATTCTGAAAAATACATTATTAGTTTGCCTTTTGACAATTTCGACCTCACCTTACCTTCAGCAATATCAAGAGGGCAAAACGTTTATGATCTCCTTTACAGACTCATGTTACCTGTCAATGAAATCAAGGATTTTTCAGAATTACCAATACCATTTTTTTGTATAGCCACCAATATTGAGACAGGAGAATCGGTGTATTTAGATAAAGGCAATCTAGCACAGGCCGTTGCTGCCAGTGGTGCCTTCCCATCTTTATTTCAGCCTATATATATAGATGGTCAATTACTTATTGATGGAGGTGTCACCAATAATTATCCTATTGAAGAATTAAGGGCAAAAGGCATGGACGTAATTATAGGTGTCGATGTTCAGGATGGCTTAAGAGATAGAGAAGCACTTAAGGCAGCTACAGATATATTACTACAGATAAATAATTTCAGGACGATAGAAGATATGGTGGACAAGTCTAAAGTGACCGATATCTATATCAAACCGGATATTGAAAATTTTTCGGTCATCTCATTTAATGAAGGTGAAGATATCATCAAAAATGGAGAACTTGCGGCACAAAAAAAACTTGATGAATTAATTGTATTGCAGCATAGATTGGGAGCACCTAAACCTCCACAAAGTAGAATAGTAATACCGGACAGTCTAACCATTAATGCAGTATTTGTTAAAGGCAATGAACGTTATACGCGCTCGTATATATTAGGTAAACTAAAGCTAAAGAAGTTAGGCAAGATTAGCTATGAGAAGTTTAAAAAAGGGGTTAGCGCTTTAGTTGCAACTAATAATTTTGAATCTTTTAATTACGAGTTTATTCCATCAAAGGATAAAAATGGATATGACTTGATGGCAACAGTTAGAGAGTCGGAAGGCTCAACCTTCTTAAAAGCAGGATTGCATTATGACGATCTTTATAAGAGTGCTGCCTTGCTCAACGTAACCAAAAAAAGACTTTTATTTAAAAATGATATAGCTTCAGTTGATCTTATTTTAGGGGATAATATCAGATATAATTTGGAGTACTATATTGATAAAGGGTTTTACTGGAGTGTTGGATTTAATTCACGGTACAATGAATTTCACAAAAATATCACACCATTCTTTGTATTGTCAGAATCCGATCCAATTGCCGAAGAACTTAATAAAATAGATGTGGAACTATCGGACTTTACCAATCAAATCTATGTAGAAACCATATTCAGAAAAGATTTCACCTTGAGACTAGGTGCCGAGCATAAAAAACTCAAATTAAAATCAGAGACACTTTTATCGGAAAATCAGGACGAAGATATCATTTTTGAAAACTCCGATTATTACAGTGTATTTGGCACCTTAAAACTGGATACTTTTAGCGACAAGTATTTTCCAGAAAGTGGCGTGTATTTTGAAGGGGACTTTCACTGGTATTTGAATGGTAATGGTATGGTTGATGACTTCGCCTCTTTTGCCATTGCCAAGGCAGATATTGGTTATGTTTTTAGTTTTAGCGATAAACTAGCCTTAAAAATTGCGACCCAAGGCGGCTTTCAAATTGGTAATGATACCACCAGAACATTAGATTTTGCTCTTGGTGGATATGGCAATAATTTTATTAATAACTTCCAGTCATTTTATGGTTATGATTTTGTATCACTCACAGGCGATAGTTTCGTAAAGGCCTTGATTGATATTGACTATGAGATATTTAAAAAACATCACATTGTTGCTTCGGCAAACATTGCAAATATTGAAGATAATATCTTTGAATCTGGCGAATGGTTTTCATCCCCAGACTATACAGGGTATGCTCTGGGTTATGGTTTTGATTCCTTTTTAGGGCCATTAGAAGCCAAGTTCAGTTATTCTCCTGAGCTTGACGAAAGTATTTGGTTTTTTAGTTTAGGATTTTGGTTTTAAAGTTCAGACGGAGGTTCATTGCTTGTTCCCTTCACGATGTTCTTTTGGTTTCTACCAGTCATATGATCTACAATTTTTTCAAGAGGACCTTTAGTGTCTGACTTTAGTTGACTCGGGACAGTAGTCACATTACCATCTCTAGCAGCTAAATAACCAGGAGATAATATTTCTACACCTTCTCTATCAAAAACCTCTAGAATATTCTTATGCATTTCAGAATATATAAAAGGCATCTTTTTTGATTCCTTTGTATGTGCATTAAGTTGGTAGGAGACATAAAAATCGTCAAGACTTGTTTGTAGCACGAATGGTTTTGGTTCAGACTCAACAAATGGTGTTTTTGAAGCTGCTTCCAACAGTAGATCATTAGCTCTTTGCCAAGTCAAATCATAACCCAAAGTTACTGTTGTATGCAATATAATGCTACCACTATCTGGATTAGAGTAATTATATATTTTACTCGTTAAAATGTTGGCATTTGGTATGGTGACATCTTCATTTTTTGGTGTTCTTAAATGTGTAACAAGAATTGTTTTTTCAATAACATCGCCAACTATATTGTCAATTTTAACGCGATCACCAATTTGAAATGGTCGCATATAGGTTATCACAACGCCAGCAATAATATTTGCAATAGCAGAAGTAGAACCAAATGAGATTATAGCTCCAATAAATATAGAAACACCTTGAAAAGCAGATGAACCAGAACCTGGTAAATATGGGAAGATCAACACCAAAGCCAAGGCATAAATAAATAAACTCAAGAGTTTTCCGGTAGGCTGAGCCCAATCTTGATGAAAGTTTTTAACCTTTAGCTTTCCTAATTCTATATCTAACATAATGACTTTTATGACGCGTGCAATGTATCGAGCTGTAATCGCTATAATTATGATAAAGAACAAAGAAGGAATAAAATTTATAATACCTGTTAACACATATTTTACAGGTTTAGCAATATAGCCATAGAACAACTCTACAAGATTTTCGGCAAACGGAAAAAATTTGAAAATAAATGGGACACTAAAAAAAAGTAAGAATATTATAACTGCAATTCTCACAAAATTTGATACCACTATAAAAATGTTTGAACTATCTCCAGGAATGAAATATTTTAGAAGGTTTCCCTTCTTATTTAAAAAGCTTCTTTCAATTTTTGATAAACGTTGGTTTATCTTATTAAAGATATAAGCTACTAGCTTTAGTAAACCAAGAAGAACCATTAAAGAAAGAGCAAAAAAACCAATACGTTTTAGCCATTCTTTGGTAGATAAACTTTCTTTTTTGTTAAAACTCTCTCGTAGTTTTTGAAGCCTTTC
Organism: uncultured Flavobacteriaceae bacterium; assembly: GCA_964479055.1. Taxonomy (GTDB): domain Bacteria; phylum Bacteroidota; class Bacteroidia; order Flavobacteriales; family Flavobacteriaceae; genus CAYZKX01. The sequence continues at coordinate 448 of CAYZKX010000198.1, read as the reverse complement.
TTTAGCAAGTTGATTTGTAGATGTACCTTCAAGTTCTGCTTCGTTCAAAGTTACTACAAACAGCATATTTTCATTAAGCATAGCCTCAACAAAATCATTGTTTGACTTTAAATATAAGCTATCAGTAAGCTTGTTGTAAATCTTTGAAGCTTCGGCTATTCTAATATTGGCTTGCCTAGCTCGAAGTTCAAGAGGAAATCTGCCTTTTACATTTTTCAAATAAAAAAGAGTGTCAGTTTTATGAACTATAGGAACCGTCTCAAGTTGAAGTTCTCCTTGTGTTAAGGCTTGTGGAGTGCTTAGGGTTTGTTGTAAACTATCCTGACTGAATAAAAGATGTGGGACAATAAGCAGGAGAAAGAGGGATGTCCTGAAATTCATAATAAATTGTTGGTTAATAACTGATGCCTAACAAATATAACAATTTGAATATTGAAAATTTGATGCT
>CAYZKX010000197.1:0-4593 GCA_964479055.1 uncultured Flavobacteriaceae bacterium | reverse complement strand
CTTTCGATTTTAAATTTTAGATCATGAACATTGCTTTATTTGGTTATGGAAAAATGGGAAAGATCGTTGAGCAAATTGCCCTAAAACGAGGACATGACATTGCTCAAATATTCAATTCTCAAACCACCGATTATGACTTGACCAATGTTGATGTAGCTATTGATTTTAGCCGACATTCATCGGTTGTTAATAATATAAAGTTATGCTTTAATAAAAATATACCAATTGTTTCTGGTACAACTGATTGGATTGATAAATATGATGAAATAGTTGAGCGCTGTAATAATGAAAATGGTAGTTTTTTATATGCCTCAAATTTTAGTTTGGGCGTACATATCTTTTTTGCATTGAATCAGCGATTAGCTAAAATGATGAATAGATTAGATGAATATAATTTAAAAATTGAAGAAACGCATCACACACAAAAAATTGATGCACCTAGCGGCACGGCTATCACTTTAGCAAACGACATAATAGCCAATTCATCATATGAAAAGTGGTCTATGGATACAGTAGAAAAAAATGAAATTCCAATTACCTCTTTTCGTAAAGATGATATTCCAGGAACACATGTAGTGTATTATGATTCTATAATAGATTCCATTACCATTAAACATACAGCACACAATAGAGAAGGATTTGCCTTAGGTGCGGTAATCGCAGCCGAATATATAGTAGACAAAAAAGGAGTTTTTACCATGAAAGATGTGTTAAATATTGGTTAAGAAGCCCCATATTTGTAACATGATTTTATTTAAACCAACAAATAATAAATTTTTTAGAGTATGACGTGGACACAATGGTTTGTTGTAATTCTTATCATTCAGATTATTCATGGATTAGGGACATGGAAATTATATCTTAAAGCAGGGAGACGCCCTTGGGAAGCATTTGTTCCTATTTACAATGGTATTGTCCTGATGAAAATCATCAATCGCCCTTGGTGGTGGATTTTACTAATGTTTTTACCTATTATCAACTTGATCATGTTACCTGTGGTTTGGGTTGAAACGGCAAGGAGCTTTGGTAAAACCCAATATCTTGACACACTATTAGCCGTGGTTACTTTAGGTTTTTATAATTATTACCTCAATTACGCTGTTGATGTTGTTCATGTAAAAGATCGTAGTGGCGAACCTAAGAGTTCTTCTGGGCAATGGGTGAATTCAATATTATTCGCGATTGTAGCGGCCACTTTTGTCCATACCTATTTCATGCAGCCTTACGTTATTCCTTCGTCATCTCTCGAAAAATCTTTATTGATTGGAGATTTCTTATTTGTAAGTAAATTTCATTATGGTGCCAGAGCACCTATGACCTCAGTTGCAGCTCCTATGGTACATGACACCATTCCTTTACTCAAAAAGAAATCGTATTTATTTGATGATAGAATTGACAAGCGTAAAACGTCATGGAAAAATAAACTACAACTCCCTTACTTGAGGCTCCCTGGGTTTGAAAAAATAGATCGTAATGAAATTGTAGTCTTCAATCAACCTGCCGATACGCTGCTGGATATGAACGATTTCAATCCCGACAGAAATTATTATAAACCCATTGACAAAAAGACGAATCTTGTCAAACGTTGCGTTGGTGTTCCTGGTGATTCACTGGAAGTTAGAAATGGTTTTGTTTTTATTAATGGGGTACAAAACGAATTACCAGATCGCGCGCAATTGCAATTCTCCTATTTTGTTCAACCAAAATCCAGAACATTTAACCCTAATGTCATGATCGATCGTTATGACATTACCGATCAATTTGGAATTGTAAACCAAGAAAACACCTACAGGTTCGCGGCTATTAGTGATGAAGCATTGAGCAAGTTTAAAAATCATCCTAATGTTGAAAGCGTTACAAAATTAGAGTACCCTGTTGGACAACGTGATCCAAATGTATTCCCTCATGATGCAAGATACGATTGGAACATGGATCATTTTGGACCAATTTACATTCCTGAGGCCGGAAAAACCATTGAAATCAATACCGATGTATTGCCCCTTTATAAACGCCTTATAACGGAATACGAAAATAATTCCTTACGTGTTGAAGGCAATCAAATCTATATTAACGGTGAACTCACCACTACATATACCTTTAAACAAGATTATTACTGGATGATGGGTGACAACAGACACAATTCGATTGATGCGAGATCATGGGGGTTTGTTCCATTTAACCATGTTGTAGGTAAACCCGTATTGATCTGGATGAGTTTTGATACTAATGGAAAGGGACTTAATAAAATAAGGACTGACAGGGTATTTTCAACGGTGCATGGCACTGGTGAACGCGTATCCTATTTCATCCCAACAGTGTTATTCTTTCTTGCGTTATATGGGTTTTTTAAATGGCGTAGGAAGAAAAAGGCTTCAAAGTAATTCGTGTCATTAATGACCACACTGCTTCACCCAACTTATTTCCCTAATGTTGCACATTTTGTGAAAATGGTCAAGTCAGAATTCGTGGTGTTCGAATATTATGACAATTATCAAAAGCAAACGTACCGCAATAGAACATGTATTTATGCTGCCAATGGAAAGTTGAGTTTAAACATTCCTGTAAACTATTCACAGGTCAATCGGGAGTTCTATAGAGACGTGCAAATTGCCAATATTGAAAATTGGCAATCCAACCACTGGAAATCTATTACTAGTGCCTACAATACGTCACCATTTTTTGAGTATTACAAAGACGAGTTAATTTCCTTGTTTGAAACCAAATTTGAAAATCTATATGAATTCAACATGGCTTGTATTCAAGCTGTTTTAGATTGTCTACAATTCAAAGTCCATTTTCAGAGATCAAGTGCATTTGAGAAAAAGATGAACAACACTAACGATTGGCGACACCTAGTCCTGGCAAAAAAAGAACCCATCTATAATCTTGAACCTTATTTTCAAGTCTTTTCAACTAAATATGGGTTCATTGAAAATCTAAGTATCCTCGACGTCTTGTTCAATTTAGGTCCCGATTCAATTAATTACCTGAAGTCACAGGATCTAGGGTAAACTTAGCTTGGTGAGAATTGGATAGTGATCAGAGAGTTTAATATCATAGGTCTTAAAGTGATTGACCTCGAAATCCTCATCTGCGAGTATAAAATCAATACGTAGAGGAAAGTATTTTAAATCGTAAGTTCGACCAAAACCATTACCCGCTTCTTCAAAGGTATCTACCAATGCATCGCCCTTAATTAGTTTATAGACATAGGAATACGCCGTATTATTGAAATCACCACAAATAATCATCTTATGTGGAGAACTATTTCGGTGTTCTACAAAGGACTCAGCCTGAGTTTGTTGCGTCTTAAAAGTAGTGGTTAGTCGTTTGAACAAACGTTCAGAATTCTCTTTTGTGATTTCTTCCATTTCCGCATTGATTCCTGCTGATTGTAAATGAATATTATAGACGCGAAGGGTATCTTGCTCTTTAACGACATCAACATATATGGCGTTATTACCAGAATTTTGAAATTCGAATGATCCGGATTCTACAATTGGAAATTTAGAATAAATAGCTTGACCGTAGCGCGTTCTTTTGCCTGATAATTCTTCAAATTTATAGTTATAATCGGGTAAATTAATGCTGTCATGAGGGTTGTATTCTTGAAAACAAATAATATCTGGTTGTTCCTCTTCTATAAAGTTCGTGATTTTAGTTTGTACACCTTCTTCATCTATCCAATTATACAAATTGAACAAGCGCACATTATAGTTCATCACTGAAAAATTTGATGTTTTATCGATGTTGCGGGTCGAAGAGAATTTATACAGTGCACCTACAAAGTTGTATCCTAAAAGAAGTACCATCACCGACATTAAAAAGTAACGTTTGGCATTTAAAAACCAATACAGTACGAAAAGGGCATTGAGTAATATGAGAAGAGGAACAGCTAAGCTAAGAACTGCAATTACCGAGAAACTTTGCGGTTTTATGTACGGCGTTAAATAGGACATGAGCAACAAAACAGCAAATATTGTATTTGCAATAAAAATGATCTTCTCAACCAGTCCTAATTTTTTCATGAATTATTTCTTTCCTGCTTTGAACAAGAATTCCTTCTCTTCAGCATTTAAACTATCATAGCCACTTTTACTTATTTTATCGAGTATGATGTCGATCTGCTTTTGATTATTGAAAGATTTGAATTCTTTGGCACTATGACCTGCAAATGCGTTTTTCTTTTTATGCACTGTCTTGAGTTGACTCTTTTTTGACCAGCTGAACCAGCTATCAAAAATATTAGCAATGCCCTCGAAACGCTTACCTATGTCTTTGCCTTTTTGTAATTGAAGTGCATAATAGATACCTAAGAGATCGCCACCAATATGTGCTACATTTCCACCTCGGTTGTCCCCAAAAAGGCCAATAAAATCAAACAAGATAAAGGCCATAGCCAAATACTTCAATTTTATTCTAAATCGCACCAATACGATCTCGTATTCGGGCATGTAGGCGCATAAAAACAGTAATGCGGCATGAACACCAGCTGAAGCACCAATAAGCCCAGAAACATTTGCAAAATAAGTGTCAGGCACTAAAAGCGCAACGAGAAGGAACAACAGCCCTCCACTTAATATTCCTAAAAAA
>CAYZKX010000196.1:0-4629 GCA_964479055.1 uncultured Flavobacteriaceae bacterium | reverse complement strand
GAACACGTTCAGTAATTGTTTGTGCATCAAGTTGACCTACAAAAATTAAACTGATAAGGGTCAGAAAATACTTCTTCATATTAATTGTTTAGTTAATAGCCCAGCTTGTAAAAAGCTTAGCAAATATAATTGATTATTATAGTATTACAAGTTTTTGAATTTTTTCCACTTTCTTGTTTCGCAAATTAGATTTGACCGTCAGTTTGTAAACATAGACCCCTTTTCCAATCTTATCTCCAAAATCGTCTCTACCATCCCATACAATATCTCTAGATAATGAACTGCTGTTTTTTGAACCTGCTGCCGTTTGTGCATTGATGGTTTTAACTAATTTACCCGAAACAGTAAATATTTGTATAGAAACGTCCAAAACATCTGAACTATTGTGATTGAACCAAAATTCTGTGTAATCTATAAATGGGTTTGGATAATTTAGAACATTCTCAATAACTAATTCTTCGTTCTCATTATGTACAACAAACTGAATCTCTGATGTTGATGAATTATTATAAACATCCCAAGCCTTTAAGGTCAAAGTGTGTAATCCAGATTCTAGGTCCCGGAAAGGATAGGTCACTTCGCCATTCTGAAAATCATCAACATTGGCTAAATAATAATCATTCAGTCTAAAGGGTTTGGTTTCATCTCCATCTAATATAGCCACGATATCATGACCTATTCCGCCAGTGGTATTTATGCCATTTTCATCATGTAGTTTAGCCAGCAGTGTAGGACCTTCATTTGTAATTCCTCCAGAAACAAAGTTTTCATCGTTCATATATAAACTTATAGTAGGCCCAACGTTGTCTTCAGGGGCGTCTTCATTTAAGCCTCCTATTTGAATGTCAAAATTAAATCCTGCCTGATTATCTAATGATCCTTCCTTTTGAGCGTAGAAACTAACCTTACCATTACCCACTGGAATACCTATATCTCTAGGAACTACAAATTCAAATTCAAATTGTCCATTGGTAACTGTGGCCTGACCGTTAAATATTTTTTCACCTAATGTTTGATAATCCAAAATAATGAGTTCACCACCCTCAGTTGTGCCATCGTTAGCTAATGTACTTCTCTCAATAGGTTTATCATAAATGGTGGCTGTTAACACACCGTTATAATCCGATAATATGTTTCCAAATTCATCTGTAATTTCCCCAGCTATGGTTGCTCTGCTCAAAGCCTCCAAAACATCTGTTTGCTGTTCTACTGGCACATTGTTGATCTGGGTCAATCGTATATCAGGTTTTGCAAAGGCCAGTTTCATTGCCGGATCACCTATAAAAAACACCAATGGTTTTTGTGGATTTGTCGCCAGGGAAGGGTCATTCTTAGTTCGTCTTAATGCTTCGGCAATCGATATTTGCTCATTATTTCCAAATGCAAAGAGGTATTCTTCCAAAACCACATTAAAGGCGACTCCTACACTAACAAAGATCTGCCTGGTGGTTGTTATCAAAGACACTGCGCCTCCATTTTTATTCCAATAAACAAATTCTCCAGCTGTTTCGCGTTGAGGATTATCAAACTTAGTGTATTCACAAGTCACTGTAACAAAGCAATTAAGTCGACATTCATTGTCCACTTCCTGAACATTGATCTTATCCCAAATACGTTCACGTGCTAATCCATCCTCGCCACCGTGACCAAAATAATTGGCCACAAGCGCCCCTACTTCCATGGCATCAAATATTATCTTATTTACTGCAGGATACCGATCTCCTCCAGCTGATGATTCTTGTATATAAGAATCAGAGAATACCTTTTGCACATTCATAAAGGGCTTGTTTTGGGTGATTAAGTTGGCAATATCATTAGAAGTACCTTGTAAAATACTTTCCCATGATTGGTCAACGTCATCGGCAATCATAATGACATTATTACGCCAATTACCCAGGGCTTCAGGAACGTAATAGGATTCAATTTTATCTACCAGCTCTTTGGCACGTTGAGGTGTATCGGCCAAAATCCTTCCTACAGCAATATCTAGTTGGTCTGCAGGCACCATAGTCCCCTCATTAGGGTCCATCATACCATAATAATCGTCCGATACAAATGATCCCGATAAACTAAAACTGTTATACGTATACCATGAAGGGATAATATTGGTGTTGTTAGAAATACGGTCTTTATAATCAAAGGAACCATCACCAAACAAACACAAGTATTTTAATCTATTCTCAGGTGAGCTTGCATTGTCATAAACGTACTTTACAAAATTTCGAATACCTCCAATATCCTGATTCCCTGAGCTAAATTCATTATAGATCTTATCAATTGTCACAACTCTTACCGATAAGCCATATTGTTGACGGTCTATTTCGGCAAGTCGCTCGGCTTGATTAACCATATCCTGGCGAGCAATGATCAGGTAATCAATATCTTCAAATTGTCCCTGGTCATCTTGGAAAATTGTTCCTTTCAAATTTTGATTCTCTACAAAAGTGTTCGAATCTCTTAACGGTTCATAGAAATCGGATGGATCAACAGCCACATATTCTCGTAATTCTCCCAAACCTGCCTTGAAACTCAAGGTAGCGCTATCATCATGAGTTTTGGTGGTGACATTAAAAATATCGGTAACATCCCATACTTCTGAAACATTATTAGCATTACTTATAATGTATTCACCAATACCTGATTGTGTCGCTACGTCATTATTTTTAAATCTAAATTGGCTTCCATCATGGGTGAGGTTACTTACCACTTCAATACTTATGTAATCCAGAAATCCTAATGAAGCGGGATTCCCATTGTTATTATAGATGAGATCTACAGTCATATTCTGACTGGCTTGAACCTGACCACTAAATACATCATCATCACCCAAAATTGGGTCATTGATCTCTTCAAACGAAAGATTATCTACTTGAATTCCATTAAGTTTTACATCCATCGTGGTAACAACCTCTCCAGTTGCCGCTGCAAATACTGTTAGTTCGGCTGGTTCTGTAGTGACTACATTTGGAAATTCAAATTCAAATGTCTTTTCGTTCTCAAAATCAAAACGATCACCAAACCAACGTCTTCCCAATTGCGCAAGGTTGAATTCGTCCAACTCATGAAATTTGCTATTATGATATGTATTTATGGTTTGATCGGCATCAGCTGTAGGTTCAATCATTGGTTGAATACGTTTTCCTAATCCAGAGCTTACATTGACAAAATAATATGCTTTGTCGGTAAAAATATTATTATGTGTGTTGCTTTCATCACTAAAGTTGAATACACCTTGTGCATAAAATAAAATATAGTCGGAATTATCAAAAACGCCATCCTCTTCACCAACAAACTTTATTGCATTTTCGGTAAGATCGAAAGGGTAGTATTCTGAGTTTAGTAGTGGTAACATTTTACCCCCTTGACCGTAAATTTTAATGGTGCGTGGGTCGACACTTGTATTGACACCTATACTATTTAAAAAACTCTTTGACAGGCGATAGACGCCCGATTCTTCAACATAAAACTTATGCCAGGTTCCCTGACTTAATACCGAATTAACAATTTCGGACGTGTTTCGTGTTGCACCCATTCTATTTCCCGTTGAGTATGAGACCGTAAAAGCGGTTATTTTTTTGAAAATGCCGTTTTCATTAATAATAGGTGACACTTCAAGATATAGCGAATTTTCACCTCTATTTAAAGCACTTTTCAACACAAATTGCGGTTGACTAGGAATTTGCCTTTGTCGCAGTCCTTTTAATTGATTTAAGGGTATATTTTCATAACTGATATTGCTAATTTGGGCACTATTTTCGTTAATTCTGGTGTTCGATTTCCATTGTGCTACGAATTTGAGTCCATTTTCAAATGTAAAACTGAAGTTATCATCTTGAAAATGAGGCACTTCTACAGAAAAAGATTCAGCATTTAAGGTTTTAGAGCCTTTCCAATTTATTTGGAAGGACTTTTCTTGTGAAAAGCTAAAAGAAATGAATACGAATAGGAATAATAGCGTCAGTTTATTCATAATAAGTTAACGTACTTTAAGCGGTGATATTATGGCAATTTTTTATTTTTCAAATTTACAATAATAAATGGTCACAAATCACGTTTTAGATAGACAAAATTTAGGGGAAATCGGTCAAAATCTCCGTTGTAATGTGCAAAAAATCGGACGAAATGCACTTTTTTTGTGCATTTTCTTACTAAAAAGTTTGCATTATTAGGTTTAAGTACTATATTGCATGACCAAAAAATTTAATCGACTTACGAAAAATTATGGAAACTAAAAACGTTGCGACATTAAGGTTTATGCTACTTATAGCACTTTCCTTATCTATGTTTAGCTGTAAAAAATCATCCAGTTCTAAGAACAGTTCTCGAGCTACTGGATGGAAAATCAATGCCAAGGAGGGAGGTTTTCAGTACAATACTAACTTTAAAGAACAAGAAACTGCCCCAGGTTTAGTGTTTATTGAAGGTGGTACTTTTACTATGGGTAAAGTACAAGACGACGTTATGCACGATTGGAATAATGCTCCAAATCAACAACATGTGCAGTCATTCTATATGGATGAAACCGAGGTTACTAACCTTATGTACATGGAGTATTTAGATTGGATTAAGAGCGTTTATCCACCAAGTGAGAAAAACTTCAAAGCTATTTATGACGGTGCACTTCCAGAC
>CAYZKX010000195.1:0-4657 GCA_964479055.1 uncultured Flavobacteriaceae bacterium | reverse complement strand
CATCAACACCTTGCTCACTTAAACGTCTTGAAATTCCAGCTTTTCCTGCATTATAAGCAGCAGCTGCGAGGGTCCATGAACCAAATTCTGCCTTGGCTTCTAACAAATATTTGCAAGCCACTTCGGTGGCCATTTCCAAATTATAGCGCTCATCAACATTTTGATTGATCTCCAAACCATTCTCACGTCCAGTAGTTTTCATGATTTGCCAAAAGCCTTTGGCCCCAGCAGGTGATGTTACATTTTGTAAGCCACTCTCTATCACAGCTAAATATTTGAAATCTTCAGGAATATTGTGCTTTTTAAGAATAGGCTCAATAATTGGAAAGTATTTATTAGCCCTTTTAAACATAAGAAGGCCATTGGATTGCCAATAGGTATTGACTAATAATTCCCGATCCATACGCTCAAAAATATCCGGATTATCCAACGGGATCGCTTCACCTGCAAACTCCAGGTGGTCGGGAACATTTAAGGCATAAACGTTATAATCGTTAATAATTTTCTTTTCTAGATTGTCGTCACTTGGAGCATCTTGTACTGCGAAGATTAGCAGACCAGATAAACTTATTAATCCGACAACAGCTAAGAGGGTTTTGACTGTTTTCATCTTTATAAAAGTTTATTCGATCTAAAATTAATAAAAATAGTAATAGGTTGAATCGTTTAACCCAATATTAACGTTGGCAAATTCTCATTGAACCACTTGAACTTATTTAAGATCATAACATGTGTGCCTCCTTTAACAACAATACTGTTTTTAATGTTCTTAATAGGAAACACGCCATCTTTATCACCATGTATATGAATGACATCTTCTTGAGCTTGTTCTTGATTCCAATTTACGGTTTGTTTGATGGCCCAATCTAAATATAGTTTATCGCTTACTGAAAGATATTTTTTGTACAATTCAATGCGTTTTGCGTCAATTACTCCCATTGAAAATTTCGCCAATAGGTCAATGTTACTTGCCAATTGTGTAGGTAATGCTTTATAAAATTTTGTAGCACGAAGCAATTTTAATCGTTTAGGCAACTCATGCCAGCTGGAAACGCTAGAAATGATAATCACTTTTTTAGTTGGAATAAACTTTCTCATTTCTTGAACCAAAATCCCACCAAAAGAGACACCTATCAATACACAGTTTTCATGCTCTATTTGACCTACCATACGTTGTGCATATGACGACAAGTGCTCGTCAATATGTTCCGGAAGAAACCATTCCAAGTGGTGAATTTTGAAAGTTGATTCAGGCAAATTAATATGCTCAAAAATCGTCGGGTTGGCTGCCATTCCAGGTATGAAATATACATGTATTAGCTCTTGGTTCATAAGTAATTAAGCTTCTAAGAAATATGATTATGGCTATTTTTTTTGTACCTTTGCAGTGCAAATCTATATAAATTAGATTTTCTTCCATTGAATAAAACAGACTAATTATGATTGATGCTGCAGAATTAATTGATAATGATTTTTTACGTCAGTTTGAGTTAAAGGTCGAAGACGATTTAGCAAAAATTGAATATTCATTACAAGAGCGCAAAATTTTTCTAACTAAATTGATTATTCCAGAACATGTTAACAACGATGTCTTTATAGAGGACTTCCTTAGATTGGTCATGGAAAATATTGAGGAGCGCAACATCAGTGTTGTACCTACCAGCCCTCCAATAGCAAAATTTATTAGAAAAAATAGAAAGTATAAAAGAATGCTTCCTGTTGGCGTAAGAATCTAAAAGAATAATCCGAAGTTGAGCTTCGGATTTTTTATTGCACAGCCATCACATTCACAAATTCAAAACGCACCAATCCATCTTCATCAATTTTGGTTAGCTCTACTTCATGAATGGTATTTACAAGATCTGGATTATAAGGCGCTTTGACCTTGACATAATTCTCTGTAAATCCATGAATATAACCTTGTTTATTCTCTTCTTCAAAAAGCACTGAACGTACAGTTCCTATTTGACTTTCATAAAACGCTCTCCGCTTTTTAACTGAGAGTCCTCGCAGCATTTTACTGCGTTTATTCCTTATATTCATTGGTACTACTTCAGGCATTTCGGAGGCTAAGGTATTGTCTCTTTCTGAATAGGTGAATACATGAAGGTATGAGATATTTAAATTATTCAGGAAATTATATGTTTCTAGGAAATCTTCATCAGTCTCGCCCGGAAAGCCTACAATTACATCAACACCTATGCAAGCGTGTGGCATAAGTTCTTTGATCTTAATAACGCGATCCACATATAACTCCTTGAGGTAACGACGACGCATCAATTTCAAGATCTTGTTACTTCCACTCTGTAATGGTACGTGAAAATGAGGCACAAAATAGTTGCTTTTGCTCACAAAATCTATAGTCTCATCTTTCAATAAATTAGGCTCAATAGATGATATACGTAAGCGTTCTATTCCTTCTACATCATCGAGCGCCTGCACCAATTGATAGAAGGTATGCTCATGCTTTTTATTTCCAAACTCTCCTTTACCATAATCACCAATATTCACTCCTGTTAATACAATTTCTTTGATCCCTTTTTGAGAGATGGTTTTGGCATTATTCAAAACATTGTCTAAAGTATCACTTCTAGAAATTCCTCTAGCCAATGGAATGGTACAATAGGTACATTTGTAATCACAACCGTCCTGAACCTTTAAAAAGGCTCGTGTGCGGTCACCAATGGAATAACTGCCTACATAAAAATCGGCTTCGTCAATATCGCAACTATGCACTTCACCAAAGTGGTTCTTAGTAAGATCATTGATATAATTAGTGATCTTAAATTTTTCGGTTGCACCCAACACCAGGTCTACACCATTGACATTGGCCAATTCCTGAGGTTTTAATTGTGCATAACAACCAATGGCTATGATAAAAGCATTTGGATTATTTTTTTGGGCTTGCTTAACAATGGTCTTAAAACGCTTATCTGCATTTTCAGTCACTGAACAAGTGTTGATGACATAAATGTCAGCAGCTTCAGAAAAATCAACACGGTCAAAACCTTCTGACTGAAGATCGCGTGCAATGGTTGAGGTCTCTGAAAAATTAAGTTTACAACCTAAAGTATAGAAAGCTACTTTTTTTTGTTCGGCCATTGTTTTTATACTGGCCTGCAAAGGTAGCAAAAATGAAGATGTATAAAAAGTAAAGGGGTTCGACTGTAATAAGTCAATACCGTTAATTAAGTTCTTCTGTATTTTTTGGTTTCATTAAAGACATGCTCTAATACAGCAGCATCTTTTACAGTAAATTCAACTTGCCTTCTTGCCATAACAACCTGCGCCACTTCAAAGGCCTTCTTAGTCAAATATGTAGTAAATCCCGAATTTCCTCCCCATGAAAAACTAGGCACAAAATTTCGAGGAAACCCACTGCCAAATATATTTGCGCTTACACCAACCACAGTTCCTGTATTGAACATGGTATTTATGCCACATTTACTATGATCACCCATCATCAAGCCACAAAACTGCAGTCCGGTTTTGGCGAAGCTTTCCGATTGATAATCCCATAAGCGTACCTCGGCGTAATTATTTTTAAGATTGGAGTTATTCGTGTCGGCACCTAAATTGCACCATTCTCCTAAAACAGAATTTCCCAAAAATCCGTCATGACCTTTGTTAGAAAATCCAAAAAGAACACTGTTATTCACCTCTCCACCAACCTTACTAAAAGGACCAACAGTTGTAGGTCCATATATTTTAGCGCCCAGTTTCACCACTGCACCTTCACATAGTGAAAAAGGACCACGAATTATTGAGCCTTCCATGATCTCACTATTTTCACCAATATAAATTGGTCCACTACTTGCATTTAAAGTTGCAAATTCAAGTTTCGCTCCTTTTTCAATGAACACGTTGGCCGCATCAATTACATTTACACTTGCTGGTATGGGTTGCGATTTTTTTCCTTTGGTGATCAATTCAAAATCCTCAAGAAGTGCAGGGCCATTTTTTGAAAAGATGTCCCACGTATGTTTAATAGATAATATGTCTTCCGAATATTCAATGGCTTCGTAGGTGCTAAGGTCTATATCATCTTGTGATTTATTTGTGTGGAAAGCAATGACATCTTCATCTTTAAAAATAGCTTGCTTGGCTTTAAGTGACTTAATCGTAGCAACAAGTTCTAGATTTGGCAGATAAGAGGCATTTATCATAATATTCTCAGACATTTCCACCATTGGAAACTTTTCAGAAAGATAATCCTCTGTAACCGTAGTTGTAGTAAAACCCAAAAATTTCTCCCATTTCTCTCTAATCGTTAAAATACCAATTCTAATATCGGCCACTGGTCTTGTATAGGTGAATGGTAATAAATTGTCTCGGTATGGACCATCAAATAAAATGTAATTCATCTTGGCATTTTTGTAAAAATAAAAAAGCCTTTCAATTGCTGAAAGGCTTTAGTAAAATATATTTTCGTTAGTTTATTTTTTAAACTTAGCGTATTTGTTCTTGAATTTATCAATACGTCCTGCAGTATCCACTAATTTCGCTTTACCAGTGTAATATGGATGTGATGTTCTAGAAATTTCCATTTTTACTAATGGATATTCAACACCATCAATTTCAATCGTCTCACTAGCGGCTGCCGTAGATTTAGTTAAGAAAACATCATCATTAGACATGTCTTTAAATGCCACCATTC
>CAYZKX010000194.1:901-4680 GCA_964479055.1 uncultured Flavobacteriaceae bacterium | reverse complement strand
TTATAATATTAATTTTGTTTTTTTGTGGAACACTTTGACCATTCAAATGATAGTTGTTTTAATTGGATATATGGCATCAGGTAAGTCAATTGTTGGCAAGCATTTAGCCAGCTTACTGAACTTCAATTATATTGATCTAGATCTTTATATCGAGAATCAGGAAGGCCAAAGCATAAATGATATCTTCGAAACTAAAGGCGAAATCTATTTTAGAAAACAAGAGTCTCTTTATTTAAATTCGTTATTAGAGTCAGGGACTAAAACAGTTCTTGCTCTGGGAGGTGGTACACCATGTTATGGCAGCAACATCGATTTGATAAAAAGCAATGTCAACACAACAAGTATTTATTTAAAAGCCACCATTACTACATTGGTCGATAGGCTTAAAAATGAAACCGACAACCGGCCTTTAGTGAAGCGGTTAAGCGATGAAACATTATTGAGTGAGTTTATAGGTAAACATTTGTTTGAACGACGTTTCTATTATGAGCAGGCAGAACATACAATAAATACCGACAACAAATCAGTGAACCAAATTAGTGAAGAGATCGTCGCTAAACTATTCTAAAATTGCTTTAAAAGTATTGTTCTCAAAAATGACATTGACATGCTCATGCAAGGTAGTGGAGAGTGAAATCCCTTTAAAATCAGCCTTAACAGGATATTTTTTGTGATTTCTATTGACGAGAACGGCTGTTTTAAATTGCTTTAATGGAACGTCTAAAAAATGTTTTACACTATAAATTAAGGTTGAACCAGAATTCAACACATCGTCAATTAAAATAACCGATTTATTCTTATAATCATTAGGTGATACCGACGTTGATACCGGACTAAGCGGATTCTTTTTATCGATGGTCACCTTGCAAAGCGCAATATCTAAATCAGAAATTTGAGACAATGCGGTTTTCATTTTTTTGGCCAGGACGTACCCATTTACATCAATTCCGGCGAGAATGATTTCTGTTTCATCAACATTATTTTCGTAGATCTGATAAGCCATTCTTCTTATTTTATGAAGAATTTCCTGGTGAGTAAGAATGATGTTTTGTGTTGCTGCCATTTAAATTTAAAGTTCAAAATTACTCATTTTCATCATAAAATTGATCGATATCACGACGGTCTTTTTTTGTTGGTCGACCTTCTCCTTTTTTACGATAGTAATCTCTTGAGTATTTTAGTAATTCTTGAGCTTCAAATTCCGATTTGGGAGTGATATCAGTACGATATATATCGACCAGTTTGGCACTAACACGGGACTCTGGTAAATCATTGACCACAAGCTGATAAGTAATCTGTTTTTTACGCACACTTATTTCTTCTTGTGGATACACCTCTCTACTAGGTTTAACCGCAGTGCCTTTTATTTTTACCAGACCCTTTTTACACGCATTGGTGGCCATGCTTCGAGTTTTAAAATACCTGACACTCCATAAATATTTGTCGATTCGCATAATTATTAAAAAACCGCGTTAAATGTATAGTGTAAAAATATGATAAAATTGTATCTTGCGAACCTTAAATAAATATGAAAATGAAAATTAAATATTTCCTGATTATTGTAGTGATCTCGGCTCTTTTTTATGCTTGTCCTGATGATGATGATGGCATTGAATCTATCCCTGAAAGAGATAGAGAAGAACAACAGATTATTGATAATGATTCATTGATAGGATATTTAGAAACACACTATTACAATTCAGGTGATTTTGGTATGGGCAACCCAAATCCAGACCTTTCACAAATTGTAGTAACCGAATTGATGGAAGGAGAAACAGTACCTGATGATCATACCTTATTGATCGATGCTGTCGAGACCCATACTACTTTGTTCCTTGATATTGAATACGATTATTACATTTTGAGAATCAATCAAGGCGGAAGTGCTATGGCTCCAAATTTTTCTGATAATGTTCGTGTCAATTTTGCAGGAAGTACACTAGATAATGAAATATTTGACGACTCTGTGAATCCTGTTGACTTTGATATGACAAGTTTAATACCAGCCTGGAGTAGAGTAATGCCTCAGTTCAATGCTGCTGAAAGTTTTGTTGAAAATGGCGATGGCACAGTGAGCTATAATAACTTTGGTGTAGGTATTATGTATGTTCCTTCAGGATTGGGCTTTTGGTCGGCTGGTGCACCCGGAGTTCAACCGTATTCCAATCTGATCTTTGCATTTGATATGTATCAAACAGAAGTGCTTGACCATGATGATGATAATGTACCTTCATATTTAGAAGATATTGATGGTGATTTGGCATTAAGTGATGACGATACAGATGGAGATGGTCTTGCAGATTTTATCGATGTTGATGATGATGGTGATCTGGTTTTGACAAAATATGAAGATTTAGAGCCAGATGAAGATCTATTGGTAGATAGAGATGGTGATGGCGATCCAACTAATGACATCGGCGATCTTGATCCAACTAATGATGATAGAAATGGCAATGATATTCCAAACTATTTAGACGATACAGAGGAATGTTCTAATCAGGACTATACTGGAACAAATGGTATTCCCGATTGCGATTTATAAATAAGCAATAAAAAAGCCACTTTCTAAGTGGCTTTTTTATTTTTATAAAATCAATGACACACTTAAAATGAGCTGTTCTGGACGTGTATCTAACATTCCAGTACTCAGTCCATTATCGGTCAAGAACGTAGCCTCATTTTCACTAAATCCACGTTCATATCTTAAGTCAATACCTATTTTGTTTATATTCACACCTACACCAAAATTCAATCCCATAGAGATGTCATTTTCTATATCACTAATCTTTAAATCTTCAAATTCGGTATCAATGATATACTGAAATGAAGGTCCTGCAAAAACACTAAGCGGGCCAATTATTTTTAGTCCAACTAGCAACGGAGCGTCTAATTTTTGCATTTTAAAATCGCCGCTGTTATAGCTACTTTTAGTATTGGTGTAAACCAACTCCGGTTTAAAATAGACCCTGCGACCAAACTTACCAAATACTCCAATATGGAACCCAACGTTTTTATCTGGATCTTCGGCTGCTGATCCTATAGATTCAATATAATCACCATTACCATTGTAGTTAATACCGCCTTTAATACCATATCCTGTGGCGTTTTGTGACCATGTCATACCAACACAAAAAAGCGCGATAATTACTAGAGTAAGAAGTTTATTCACTTTACTCAAGCTAAAAGAGAATGAGTGAACATTTTTTAGAATTTTCATAATTGTTCGTTTTTTGATTCAGAATAAAAAACGAGAATATTGAAATATTATTTCCTTTGAAGTACGGCTTTTACTTTTTTAATTATGGCATTGGCGTTCAACTGGTATTTTTCCATAAGTTCTGCCGGTGTTCCAGATTCCCCAAAAGTATCGTTAGTTGCTACAAATTCTTGAGGTGTAGGATGATGAAGTGCCAAAACACGAGACACGCTTTCTCCCAAACCGCCAAGAAAATTATGTTCTTCAGCAGTTACTACACACCCGGTTTTTTTAACTGAATCTAATATGGCATTATCATCCAGTGGTTTTATAGTATGAATATTGATCACTTCACTTGAAATCCCTTCCGACGCCAATTTTTTAGAAGCTTCCAAAGCTTCCCATACCAAATGCCCAGTAGCAACTATGGTCACATCATTTCCTTCTAATAAATTAACCGCTTCACCAATTTTAAAATTCTGATCTGCAGCAGTAAAATTAGGAACTTTAGGACGACCAAATCTCAAATATACAGGACCTTTATGATCGGCAATGGCTAATGTAGCAGCCTTAGTTTGATTAA
>CAYZKX010000194.1:0-891 GCA_964479055.1 uncultured Flavobacteriaceae bacterium | reverse complement strand
CACAGGTGTTGATCACGGTCATTCCAGGCAACATTTTCATTAAACCTATATCCTCTAAAATTTGATGCGTCGCGCCATCTTCACCTAAAGTCACTCCGGCGTGTGAGGCGCAAATTTTCACATTCTTACCCGAATATGCGATACTTTGTCTAATTTGGTCATAGACACGGCCAGTAGAGAAATTGGCAAATGTTCCTGTAAATGGAATTTTACCACCAATTGTCATTCCAGCAGCTATACCCATCATATTGGCTTCGGCAATTCCGACTTGAAAGAACCGCTCAGGATGATTGGCTTCAAACTCGTTCATTTTAAGCGATCCTGTAAGATCAGCGCATAATGCTACAACATTGTTATTGATTTTACCCAATTCGGTTAGTCCGGCCCCAAATCCAGATCGGGTGTCTACATTACCCGTATTTACATACTCTTTCATTATGTGATTTTCAGTTGATTTAGCATTAATAGTCTCCAAGTGTTTCTTCGTTTTGTGCCAAAGCTATGGCGAGTTGTTCATCATTTGGTGCTTTGCCATGCCAGGCATGCGTATGCATCATAAAATCCACACCATGGCCCATCACAGTTTTTAAGAGCACACAAACAGGTTTACCTTTTCCAGTTTCAGATTTGGCTTGTTGTAATCCTTCAATGACTGAAGCAATATCATTACCATTTTCTATTTCGATGACTGTCCATCCAAAGGCTTCAAACTTATCTTTTAAATTACCCATCGGTAATACGTGATCGGTTGAACCATCTATCTGTTGCCCATTGAGATCAATAGTTGCAATCATATTATTAACGTTATTGCCAGCAGCATACATAATAGCTTCCCAATTTTGTCCTTCTTTTAGCTCTCCATCTCCATGTAATCTGTATCCCAATTGATCG
>CAYZKX010000193.1:0-4733 GCA_964479055.1 uncultured Flavobacteriaceae bacterium | reverse complement strand
TTATTAATTCATACGATAATGTTTGCTCAAGACCATTTCGAGAAAACATTGAATACTCTGGATTCAAAATCTGATTTCTACGCCAATATTGCGCATACCATCTGGGATTTGGCAGAAATGGGTTATCAAGAATATGAAAGCAGTGCCCTTTTAATAAAAACACTTGAAGATGCGGGTTTCAAAATAACAAAAGAGGTAGCAGGTATACCTACAGCCTTTGTTGCCGAATACGGTACTGAGGGACCTGTTATTGGCATCTTGGGTGAATATGACGCCTTACCAGGCTTATCTCAAAAAGCCACTTATGTCAAAGAAAGTGCTGGTGGCAAAGCAGGCCATGCCTGTGGTCATCATCTTTTTGGTACGGCTTCAGCAGCCGCAGCTATTGCTGTCAAAGACTGGTTATCAGAGACAAATACAAACGGTCGAATACGTTTTTATGGCTGTCCAGCTGAAGAAGGTGGCTCAGGAAAAGTGTATATGACCAGAGCAGGTTTATTTGATGATGTTGATGTAGCTCTGCACTGGCATCCTAGTTCGGTTAACGCTTCCAATCCTGGTGCTGCTTTAGCCAATAAATCGGCAAAGTTCAGGTTTTACGGTATTTCTGCCCATGCAGCAGGATCACCTGAACGCGGTCGATCCTCTTTAGATGGTGTTGAAAGCATGAATTATATGGTCAATATGATGCGTGAGCATATTCCAATGGAAGCGCGCATACATTATGTAATTACCGATGGTGGTAAAGCACCTAATGTAGTACCAGATTTTGCCGAAGTATATTATTATGCCCGACATAGTAATCGAGAGGTTGTTATCGATATTTTTGATCGTATTATTAATGCTGCTAAAGGTGCCGCTCTTGGCACCGATACACGAATGGAATTTGAAATGATCGGTGGGACACATGAATTGTTAAAGAATACCACCTTGCAAAAAGTCATGTATAAACACTTGGTTGCCGTTGGCGGATATGAATACGATGCCAGCGAAAAAGATTTTGCGGAGAAGATCTCCCAAAGTCTGGGTCAGGAAGTACTAGATACAAAATATACTACAGGTGTTATTCCTTATACAGAAAATGTTAGAGCTTATGGTTCTACTGATGTGGGTGATGTAAGCTTTGCTGTTCCAACTGTTGGAATGGGTACGGCAACTTGGGTTCCAGGAACGCCAGCTCATAGCTGGCAGGCCGTTGCAGCGGGAGGCACATCAATTGGTACCAAAGGGATGATGATCGCTGCTAAAACGCTTTCATCTACAGCAATAGAACTATTTTTAAACCAAGGACTCATTGAACAAGCAAAAAAAGAGTTTGAAACACGGCGCGGTGCCGATTTTAAATATATTCCACTGCTAGGCGATAGAGAACCTGCCTTGAATTATAGAAATTAAAACCAAAAGTCATGAGACATTTATATCTTATCATTTTTATTGTTATTACATCTTGCAATTCCAAAGCACCAAATACAACCGTTGATACTGCCAGTGATCTTTACGATTATGATGTAGAACAACGCATAAATGAACTTGGGATCACCCTTCCCGAAGCTTCACCACCTGTAGCGAATTATGTAAACGCGGTGCGTACTGGGAATCTGGTATTTATGGCTGGTAAAGGACCTCGTAATCCTGATGGATCATTGATTACAGGTAAAGTTGGTGTTGATCTTACCATTGATGAAGGGTATCAAGCAGCCCGAGCCGCCGGTATTACGCAATTGGCAGCTTTAAAAGCCGAAATAGGTGATCTTAACAAAGTTGAACGCATTGTAAAAGTACTAGGAATGGTATACGCTGAACCTGGTTTTACCAATCAACCAGAAGTGATTAATGGGTTTTCTGATCTTATGGTAGAGGTATTTGGAGATAGAGGAAAACATGCGAGAGCAGCTGTTGGCATGGCATCATTACCCCGTAATATTTCATGTGAAATCGAAATGATAGTCCAGGTTAGAGACTAAAAAGTATGATTGTAAAAGTAGCTGTTGTTCAAGAGGCACCCATTTTTTTTGACAAAGAAAAGACACTTGCTAAAGTTGAGCAAATAACGAAATCATATGCTCAGAAGAAATGTGATCTAATCGTCTTTCCAGAATCTTTTGTTCCTGGTTATCCCAGAGGATTCACCTTTGGTGCTACGGTAGGCCGTAGAAGTGATGCAGGCAGACAACTCTATACAGACTACTATAACAATAGTATTGACCTTGAGAGTTCCGATCTTAAGCGTCTTGAATCGCTTTCAGCTGAAAACCAAATTTATATTGTAATTGGCGTCACAGAAAGGCAAAACATAAATGGTAGTCTATATTGTTCAGTACTATATATTTCACCAACAAATGGTCTTTTAGGTGTTCATCGTAAAATAAAACCAACAGGTACAGAGCGGCTTATATGGGCAGAGGCATCGGCAGAATCACTGGTAACCATAAATTCAAAAATAGGTAAGTTAGGTGGACTAATTTGCTGGGAAAACTATATGCCATTGGCACGTATGGCAATGTATTTAAAAGGTGTAGAGATCTATATTGCCCCAACTGCTGATGCGCGCGATCAGTGGACTTCTACTATGCAGCAAATTGCATTGGAAGGTCGTTGTTTTGTACTAGGTTGTAATCAATACATGACAAAATCAATGTACCCCAAGGAATATCAAGATTTGATAACCAATGAAAACGAAGACATGTGTCCTGGTGGTAGTATTATTGTCTCGCCGTTAGGAAATATTATTTCTGGACCTCTTTATCATGAAAATGGAGTTTTGGTAGCAGATTTGGACCTTGAAGATATTACGCGAAGTAAATTGGATTTTGATGTCATTGGGCACTACTCGCGAGATGATATATTCAAGTTTAAGATACCCAAACAACCGGATTCGATTAAGGAGTAATTTATTTACTAAATGGTCTAATTATTAATCGTGCAGCTTTATCAAAATTTATGTAGTTATAAGTCCAGTTAAAAAACACGATTACTCTATTTCTAAAGCCTACTAGTGCCATGAGGTGAATGAACATCCAAACGAACCATGCAAAAAACCCGCTAAACTTAAAATGTTTTAAGTCAACTACGGCTTTGTTCCTTCCTATGGTTGCCATTGATCCTTTGTCATTATAAACAAATGGTCTCATTGGTTTACTCTTGATAAATCTTAAAATATTTTTTCCAAGTAATTTACCTTGTTGAATTGCGGGTTGTGCTACCTGAGGATGACCATTAGGATACAACTTGGTAGACATCATCGCTATATCACCTAATGCAAATATGGATGAATAACCATCCACTTGATTAAACTCATTGACTTTATACCTGTTGCTCCTGTTTATTAAGGCAGCACTATCTAATCCTTTTACTGGATCACCTGTAACACCAGCCGCCCAGATTAATGTTTCTGTACTAAGCGCAAGTTCCGAATTGGTTTGAACATCAAACCCGTTGTAATTGGTAACATAGGTATTGCAATGTACGTTTACACCTAATTGTTCTAAGAATTTCTTCGCTTTTTCTGAAGCATTAGCACTCATGGTGGACAACACACGGTCATTGCCTTCCAGAAGGTGAATTTGCATATCGTTTGTATTCAAATCGCGATAATCCCGTGGGACAATGTGGTTTTTTAATTCGGCAATCGCACCAGCCAACTCCACTCCTGTTGGTCCGCCACCTACTATTACAAAATTCATTAAAGCTCGACGTGCCTTAGTAGTATTAGCAATTGTTGCCTTTTCAAAGTTCTGCAGGATTAAACTTCTTATATCTAAGGCTTGAGGCACTTTTTTCATTGGCATACTATTGGCCTCGATACTCTCATTGCCAAAGAAATTTGTTTTGGTTCCAGTAGCTAATACGAGGTAGTCATAGTTTAAATTGCCTATAGAGGTCTCAATATATTTTTGGTTGGGATCAATGTGCTTAACTTCAGCCAGCCTAAAGAATGAATTCTTATGATTTTTAATGATCTTGCGCAAAGGATAGGCAATGGAATCGGGTTCCAATCCAGCTGAGGACACTTGATATAATAAGGGTTGAAAGGTGTGATAATTGTGTTTGTCCAATAACACAACTTGCACTTTTTTATTTCCTAATGATTTGGCTAAATTTAGGCCAGCGAATCCGCCACCAACTATGACAATTCGAGGTAATTTGGTGTCTGGAATATTCATAGAAAAGTCAATGAAAATATCTTTTACAAAGATACTTAAATGCCAATTGAAAGCCTATTTTTACACAACAATAAAATGAGTGTAACAAATTTGCTAAATACACTACTAACCATTAACTAACTGATCAACTTTGAATAGGGAACTGGAACAACAATTTGTAGAACTTCTGGAAAAACATCAGAATATTGTGCATAAGGTATGCCGTTTATATACCAACAACCGAGATGCGCATAATGATCTTTTTCAGGAAATAACGATACAGCTTTGGCGTGCCTTTCCAAAATTTAGAGGGGATGCTAAATTTAGCACTTGGATGTACCGTGTAGGGTTAAATACTGCCATTACATTGTATAGAAAGAATAAACGCAGTTTGACTACACAGGATTATGATGAGGTTCAATTTAAGATCAAAGCTGAAGAATATGACGACACCGAAGAGCAACAGCTTAGAGTATTATATAAAGCCATTCATCAATTGAATGATATTGAAAAGGCTCTTGTGTTTTTATATCTAGAAGACAAGAACTATAAAGAGATTAGTGAAACTTTAGGTATAACTGCGGATAACGC
>CAYZKX010000192.1:0-4761 GCA_964479055.1 uncultured Flavobacteriaceae bacterium | reverse complement strand
GTATTATACTGATGATAAGATTACAGAATCCGCAGATATAACTGGGAGTAAGACCGTTTTTAAAATTGAAAAAAATGGTCAACTTTTTATGTGGGAGCCGCTGGCCGTAAGATCTTTAGGAGATTATAAAACGACTAGAAATCTATATAAGAGCATCTATGGTGATAAGATTATTTTTGAAGAGATTAATCACGATTTAGAATTAACGTTCAGATATCAGTGGAGTTCAACGGATACGTTTGGATTTGTGAAAACGTCTAACTTGATTAATCATAGCGGTGAATCTGTTAGAGTAACATTATTAGATGGTCTTCAAAATATTGTTCCTGCAAATATAGGTAGTGATATTCAGAATCAATCCAGTAATTTGGTGGATGCCTATAAGCGAAATGAGCTCGAGGACTCTACAGGATTAGGAATTTTTGCATTGAGTGCTATCTTAGTAGATAAAGCAGAAGCAAGTGAAGCTTTAAAAGCTAATGTAGTATGGTCTTTAGGTTTGGAAAAGCCTACCTATCTTCTGTCATCACTTCAACTAGATAATTTTAGATCAGGAAATGCGGTAAAACAAGAAACCGATATAAAGGCTGAAAAAGGTGCGTACTTTGTGTCAACCGATATTGAGCTTGCTCCAAATTCATACAAAGAATGGATGTTTGTTGCAAATGTTAATCAAGATCATTCGGATATTGCCTTATTATTAAAGCAAATAAGAGAGAATGAAAGCTTAGGATCTAAAGTAAATGATGATGTTGAGTTAGGTACGCAGAATTTAATACATTTAAACGCTGCCTCCGATGGTATTCAAATGTCTGCGGATAGTTTAAGAGACACTAGGCATTTTGCGAATACCTTATTCAATATTATGCGTGGTGGAATTTTTGATGATGGCTATAAAATCGAGAAATGGGA
The DNA here is from genome assembly GCA_964479055.1 of uncultured Flavobacteriaceae bacterium. GTDB lineage: Bacteria > Bacteroidota > Bacteroidia > Flavobacteriales > Flavobacteriaceae > CAYZKX01. The sequence continues at coordinate 3,849 of CAYZKX010000192.1, read as the reverse complement.
TTTTAAGAAGTACCTCGCTAATGCTAATAAAAAAGTATCAAGAAGTACAGAGTCAATAATTGAAAGTTTACCAGAAGTATTTTCGTTATCTCAAATTCAGGAAATTGCTTATAGTAGCGAAGATAAAAATTTCAGACGCTTATGTTTGGAATATATGCCATTAAAGTTTAGTCGTCGACATGGAGATCCTAGTCGTCCTTGGAATAAATTTTCAATTAATACGCGAAGCGAGATAGATGGATCTAAGATCTTAGACTATGAGGGTAATTGGAGAGATATTTTTCAAAACTGGGAAGCTCTGGCCCATTCTTACCCTGAGTTTATTGAAAGTATGATTCATAAATTCTTAAATGCAACTACTTTCGATGGCTATAACCCTTATCGCGTAACAAAAGGCGGATTTGATTGGGAAATCATAGAACCAGATGACCCATGGTCTTACATTGGTTATTGGGGAGACCATCAAATTATTTACTTGTTGAAGTTTTTAGAATTTATTCAAAATCACAAACCAGGTAAATTAGAATCATTTTTTAATGAGGATCTATTTGTTTATGCAAATGTTCCGTATAAAATTAAACCTTATGAGGATCTTCTAAAAGATCCGAAAGATACTATAGTTTTTGATCATGAATTAGATCATAAAATTAGAGAAGAACGCGATCAGTTGGGAGCTGATGGAGCATTATTAAGAGATGAAAATAGATTCATAGTTAAGGCAAACTTTATAGAAAAAATATTAGCAACTGCCTTAGCAAAACTCTCTAATTTTATTCCAGAAGGCGGTATTTGGATGAATACACAACGACCAGAATGGAATGATGCTAATAATGCATTGGTTGGTAATGGTGTATCCATGGTGACGCTGTATTATTTGAGACGATTTTTTAAATTCTTCGAAGAATTACTTTCAGATACATCGGTAGAGCGAGTTAATATTTCTGTTGAAATTTCAGATTTTTTCACAGCAGTATTAGAAACCCTTGAAGGTCATAAAGATGCACTCACAGATGCTATAGATGACGTAAAGAAAAAGCAAATTTTGGATGGTCTAGGCCAAGCAGGTAGTGCCTACAGAGAACGTGTATATAATGGTGCATTTACAGGTCGTAAAACAGATTTAATACTTGAGCATTTAAAAGATTTTGTTAGTATAAGCAACGAATTTTTAGAGCATGCGATCAGGGCAAATAAGCGTTCAGATAATTTATATCATGCCTACAACTTAATGACTGTTAATGACGATAATTCTGTTTCTATTTCTTACTTAAGTGAAATGTTAGAAGGTCAAGTTGCTGTACTAAGTTCAGGATATTTAAATGCTAAAGAAGTATTAGATGTTCTTAATGCAATGAAGGCTAGTAAACTCTTTAGACCAGATCAATACAGTTATTTACTTTATCCAAATAAAGAATTAACTGGATTCTTAGATAGAAATACAATTCCTGAAAGTGCAGTTACAACTTCTGATTTATTACAAGAATTAGTTAATGACGTTAATTTAGAGGTGATTGAAAAAGACGTTTATGGCGAATATCATTTCAATGGTAATTTCAAAAATGCTGATGATCTTTCAAATGCCTTAAATGACTTGAAAGATTCAAAATACAAAGAATTAATTGAAAAGGATTTTGACAAAGTCTTACAGGTGTTTGAGGATGTTTTCAATCATAAGGCTTTTACCGGAAGATCTGGTACGTTCTACGGTTATGAAGGATTAGGTTCCATCTATTGGCACATGGTTTCCAAGCTATTATTAGCGGTAGAAGAATGTTGTATAGAAGCTATTAATAATGATGAAGACGAAGTGTTAATAGGTCACCTTCTTGAGCATTTTTATGAAATTAATGCTGGAATAGGTGTTCATAAATCGCCTGAATTATATGGTGCTTTTCCAACAGATCCATATTCACATACACCAGGTGGAAAGGGAGCCCAGCAACCTGGTATGACAGGACAAGTAAAAGAAGATATATTGAGCCGCTTTGGAGAACTTGGTGTATTTGTGTCTAATGGGCAGCTCTATTTTAATCCTTCTTTGTTAAGAAAGGTTGAGTTTTTTACAGAACCACAAGAGTTCAATTACATTGATATTTCCAAACAAAAACAAACAATCACTTTAAATGCGAATACGCTAGGATTCACCTATTGTCAAGTGCCAATTGTTTATGAAATAGCGGATAGCGATGGGTTAGAGATAACTTTTAAGGATGGACAAACGCAATCCTTTCCAGGCCTCCGCATAGATAATGAAATAAGTAATAAAATTTTCAAACGAACTGGTGATGTGGTTAAGGTTGTCGCTCAGATTAATGAAAGTTATTTAAAATAAAATCGATAGTTATGAATAAGATATCAATTGTATTACAAATTATAATATGTGTATGTGTGATGTCTTGTAATAGTGCTGGTAAGAAGGACCAATCGACCATAACCCAAAACATGAAAGACGTGACAGCAAAAGATATATTAGGAAATCCAGATTACTTAGCTATTTCTTATGGTGGATATAGGAAGAAATCTAGAGACAGTCAACCCACAATTAAAGAGTTGAAAGAGGATTTAAGAATAATGTCGGCAATGGGTATTAGAGTACTTAGAACCTATAATGTACAACCCAAATTACCACATGCTTCTAATGTATTAAAAGCAATTTCAGAACTTAAAACCGAAGATCCTAAATTTGAAATGTATGTGATGCTTGGTGCCTGGATAGATTGCTTAAATGCTTGGACAGATAAGGTGCCAAATCATAATGTTGAAAGTCCAAATAATGAGGGTGAAATAGAAAGAGCAGTTGCACTGGCTAATAAATATCCTGATATCGTAAAAGTTATTGCCGTAGGTAATGAGGCCATGGTAAAATGGGCAACCTCCTATTATGTGCAGCCAGCAATCATTTTAAAATGGGTTAACCACCTTCAAAATCTTAAAAAAGAAGGTCAATTGCCAAGTGATTTATGGATTACAAGTTCAGATGACTTTTCATCATGGGGTGGTGGATCAGATGAGTATCATGTCGAGGACTTAAATGACTTAATAAAGGCTGTAGATTATATATCAATGCACACATATCCATACCACAATTCTCATTACAACCCTGAGTTTTGGGGTGTTCCGGATGCGCATAAACATATGCCAGATTCTACGAAAATTGAAATGGCTATGGAACGTGCTTTAAAGTTTGCACAAGAACAATACGATAGTGTTACCAATTATATGAAGAGTGTTGGTGTTGATAAGCCGATTCATATAGGTGAAACGGGTTGGGCTACAATTTCTAATGGTCATTATGGTAATAATGGTTCAAGAGCTACCGATGAGTACAAGCAAGGACTGTATTATAAGGCAATGAGGCGTTGGACGAATCATTCTGGGATATCGTGTTTTTATTTTGAAGCTTTTAATGAGCAGTGGAAGGATGCGCAAAATGCTAAAGGTTCAGAAAATCACTTTGGATTGTTTACGATTGATGGTAAAGCAAAATACCCTATTTGGGACCTTGTAGATCAAGGTATATTTAATGGTTTATCACGAGGTGGAAACAACATAACTAAGACATATAATGGGGATAAAAACCTATTATTAGAAGATGTCTTAGTGCCTCCAACGGAAGAAGAAATAATGGCTAATAGGTAAAATATGAAATTGATTAAACTAGGATTTTGTTGCGTTTTAATTACGATTATGAGTTGTAAAACTGAAGAAAAGACTGAATTAATGGTTGAAGTCTATGAGACCTCTGCTAGTGGAAATAAATTAACTAAAATTTCTGAGTTTCCAGAAGCTGATTCAACTTCGGTAATTACAATTAATCCAAATAAAAAGTATCAAAAGATTACTGGTTTT
>CAYZKX010000191.1:0-4764 GCA_964479055.1 uncultured Flavobacteriaceae bacterium | reverse complement strand
GTCTTTTTTTCTGCTACAGCCATTTTCTGATTTATGTCTTTAGCCCAAGCATTATATTCTGCTATCTGTTTTTTAGAGGCTTTTTCTTGATAAGATTCAGTTGTAGGTTGAATACGTGTTGCCACAGGCATTGGCCATTCCGTTACTAGAACTGCTTCTGGCAATGATACCGCCTTCTTCTTTTGTTCTGGCGTCATACGATCATAAATTGAATTATGATACCTAAAGGATTCATCATTAATCATATGTGGATAACCATTGACTTTCTCAGACTCAGGCATTTTTTCAAATTTTGCTTTCATCTTTTTAGCCCAAGCATTATAGCTAGCAATCTCTTCTTTAGTTGGGGGATTTTGTTGATTCTCAATCTGGTTGGTTATTGCAAATGGTGTATTGCCTTTGGCAGCATTAATTTCTTGATTTGGAGTTACTATTCTATAAAACCCATAGTCTTGTAAAGTGTTATAAATAAACCAAACCTCTTTATCGCTTATAGCTGCTTTAGATTTGACATGAATATTTAATACTTTTTGTCGCTCTGCTTTTGTAAGATCTTGATGCAATTGGTTGAAAACACTTAAAAATGTTGACTTTGTAGCTTTAAGGTTATCAATTAAATATGTGTTCTTGTCAAGAATCAGTAGCTCCACACTTCTTGCATATAACTTTTGAGTTTTAGAAGACCTTAATTTTACTATGTAGTTTCCATTTTCTCCACGCTGCGTTATCATATTCATTGGAACACTATTTTTATCTTCAGCAATACGTTTAGCTTCCTCAAAACTTATGCTTTCATCATCTAGATAAAATGTTGCTCCTTCAGATCCCATCTCAACGATATATTCTAAAAATGAAGGGTTATAAACGTTTTGAAGGTCCTCAAAGTTAGGACCACCCTTTGAGTTACGATTTTGAGAAGTCATTTTTTTCTCAGCCGGTACTGGTGGTGGAGGTAAAATATTATTCTTTTTAATCTCATCCTTTGAGAAGGACTTATAGATTTTATCGGCTTGTGCTTTTAAAATACGTAGCTCAGAATTATCTGTCTGTGATCCTTTTAGATAGGTTTGTATGGCATTAGAATACGTCTGAGTTACCTTTTTGTATTTGCGTATTTGCGAATCTTGATAGACAAACTTAAATCCTTTCTCAGTATATAAATGATACTGATTAGGTTGCGGAAACTTGTCACTGCGTGCATTTTTATGAACAATAGAACCGGTGACATGTACAAAATCATTGACGTTATAGGTGTTTAGCTCAGCATTACTAACATGCTCACCATCTATCCAAATAGCATATTTACTGGCATCTTTAAAGTCTTCTAATTGTGCTTCAGTTGGTTTTCTAGGTTTGGTTTTCGACAGATTTGGTTCTGGTATTATACGTTCAGGATATTTATCTACAGACGCACGTTGGCTGTCAGACATGATTTCATCATAAATGATCCTAGCACGTTCGTATTTTTCATTGTAAATGACCTTAGTGTCATTGTAGGATTTCAGAAATGCTTTGTATTCGTTCATTAATGCTGCTGAGGCACCATCAACATAATTTAAATCGAGTTTATTTGCTTCCTTTAATTCTTCTGCAATTGCATCAATAGAATCATTAGTTTCTTTTTGTACGTATTCGCGTTCAGCAAAGCTGTAAAATAAGATAGCGCAGACAGGTAGTAGTAATAAACTACTTAACCAGATTCGTGTTTTTGAGGTTTGTGTTTTCATAACTGTAAATCGTTTTTTGATTGATGAATAATTGATGGCACTCGAGAGTTGATAGTCTTGAGTGTTTGATGAAAATTGTAATAAAATAGTTTGATAACTGGACGAATCCACTCCTTCATTCAGGACAGCTTCATCGGCTAAAAATTCGTGATTTAATTTAATGTGATGCTTTAATAGATATACTAGAGGATGAAACCAAATAACTATTTGTAATAATTCAATTACTATAATGTCCAAACTGTGAAGTTGTTTAGCATGTGTTTCTTCATGCAACAAGACTTCCTGAGGGATTTCGTTGCTTTGATAAGCAGTTTTATGAAGAAAAATATAACTAAAGAACGAATGTGGAATGCGGTATTTGTTTAAAAGTACATAGATAAAATTCTTGTTTCGAATCTTATTGTTTTGAGAGATACTATTGTGTAGCTTACTAAGATTTATGACAAAGCGCACGCTAAAAAGTATAACACCCAAACCATAGATTAACCAGAGTGCAGTTGCTAAATCAACAACTGGAGTTTCTTCTATCACCGGCTCAATAATAGAAGCTTCAATAGGAAGGTATAATGGTGTGATTTCAAAATTTTGAACAACGGGTTCTATATATTCGGTAATAGTAAGCAGAGGAATAGTCAAAGCCATTCCAAAGGATCCTAACAAATAAAAACGCTTAAAACGATGCATTTTTTGGCGCTCCAAAAACAACACATATAGCAGCCATAACGCTAATAAGCAAGCCGAGAATTTTAATAAATACATAGCCATAATTACTTATTTTTTATTTCTTGATCAATAATTGCTTTTAAGGCTTCTAATTCTTCCTTGGTTAAGTCAGTTTTTCGTGTAAAAAATGATGCAAACTGTGAGGCACTGTCATTAAAAAAGGTTTTAATAAGTCCATTTACATGCTTTGAGAAGTAGTCTTCCTTTTTTACAAGAGGATAATACTCTCTTGACTTTCCATAAGTCTTGTAAGCAACAAATCCTTTACCAATCATACGCTTTAATAAGGTTGCTACTGTTGTTGTTGCTGGTTTTGGCTCTGGATAAGCTTCTAGAATATCTTTCATGAAAGCTTTGTTTAGTTTCCAGAGGTATTGCATTAATTGTTCTTCTGTTTTGGAAAGTTGCATGTTCTACATTATTAGAATTAACTCTACAAATGTAGAATAAAATATTTTATAATCAAAATTATAAGCCAAAGCACATTTACAAATCCCTATATTTGTTGTAATTGAAAAAGAAAATTAGTTAAAATGAAGCGCATTTTTACAGCCATTTGTTTTGTTTTTGGGTTAGGCCAATTCTCTTATAGTCAGTCTATTCAAGATCTTATCAATCAAGTAAGTAACGCTAATTTACAGCTTACTGTTTCTGAATTGTCTGGTGAGCAGGCGACCATGATTAATGGTAGTTCACAAACCATAACGAGTCGTGTGTATAATAATAATGACTTGGCTGCAGACTTTATTAAAGAACGATTAGAGGCACTTCCAAATCTTACAGTTGAGTTTCAAAATTTCAATACTTCTGGAAAAAATATCATTGCCACTCAATTAGGTCAAACCAATCCTGATGATATTTATTTGGTTTGTGCTCATTACGATTCGGTTACCACATATTGTGCAGACGATAATGCCACTGGTGTTGCTGCAGTAATTGAAATTGCCAGAATCATGTCTACACAATGTACAGATAATACCATTGTTTATGCACTTTGGGATGAAGAGGAAATAGGATTACGCGGAGCTAATTTTTACGCTTCAGAAGCTGCGGATGAAACTAATGGAAATACTAGAGATAATATTCTTGGAGTTATAAATATGGATATGATTGGTTATGATGGTGACGCGCCAGGAACTGCAGGCGATAATGAGTTTGATATTGATGTAAGAAATATTGCCAATTCGGTCGGAATTAAGGATGATCTCCTTAATATTCTAAATGCCTATACTTTTGATTTGGACGTTATTGTTGTTAATCCAGGAACAACAGCTAGTGATCATTCTCGTTTTTGGAATCAAGGTTATTCAGCAGTTTTAGTTGGTGAGTCTTGGGAGACTAATGATCAAACACCAGATTATCATACATCTGGTGATAGGGTAGATGATATTGATTTTCAGTACATGACTGAATTGACCAAGTTAGTTACTGGTTATTTTGCTACAAAGGCAGGACTGCTAAGTTTAGATAATACCTTGACGCAATCTCCAACAGAATTAACGTCAAATGAAACGTCAGGATCTTACCAATGGATTAATTGTGATACTAATACACCAATTAATGGTGAAACCAATCAAACTTTTGCGCCAATAGCATCAGGTAACTATGCGGTGGAAGTAAGCAACGGAAGTTGTGTTGAACGTAGTGATTGTATAAACTTTTCGGTTTTATCAACCGAAGATTTCAATCCTAATGACATTAAGGTTTATCCAAATCCAGTAACACGTATTTTAAAGATTGAAAACCAATATGAATTAAGTCTTCATATAACTTTAAATGATATTTCGGGTAAAAAAATAAGAACACTGAATACCAAAAAAGACTACCTGGAAATCGATGTTAATGATTTAGGATCAGGTATTTACTTTATTGAAATAACATCGCAGACCAAATCTTCTACATTTAAAATTGTAAAAGAGTAGGCTTTAAGACTTGAGTTCGGTAAAGTACTTGTAGAACCATGGAATGGTTTCTATACCTTTTAGGTAATTCCAAATTCCAAAATGTTCGTTTGGTGAATGTATAGCATCACTATCCAAACCAAAGCCCATTAATATGGTTTTACTATTAAGTTCCTTTTCAAAAAGAGATACAATAGGAATACTTCCTCCACTTCGTTGAGGTATCGGTGTTTTTCCAAAGGTTTCTTCATAGGCTTTTGAGGCTGCTTTATATCCAATACTATCAATAGGTGTTACATAGCCTTGACCACCGTGATGGGGTGTCACTTTCACCTTGACTCCAGCAGGAGTAATACTTTCAAAATGCGATTTAAATAATTCTGTTATTTCTTCCCAATCTTGATGTGGTACTA
>CAYZKX010000190.1:0-4858 GCA_964479055.1 uncultured Flavobacteriaceae bacterium | reverse complement strand
TCTTGGTCTCGATTAAAATATAAAGCACTAAATGAAAAAATAGAACCGTGCGAATAGATTGCTCCACCTTCTATGGTTGTATCCTCTTGAGGTTCCAGAGCATCGTTTCCAAATCCAGGTGCAAACAGTTGAAATAAGGATGGTGTAATATAAGCTGTACTATATGATGACACCAGTTTTAATGTTTTACTTCCTAAATAAATGTTGTATGATGGATTTACATTATAAACTAAATGTGATCCATATGCACTGTGGTTATTAAAGCGTATTCCTGAATTTACATTCAATCCAAATTCCGATAGATAGGTTACATTCAAATAAGGGTCAGTAATTTCATCATTACCAATATCAGAAGTGATACTTGGTTCAAAATTGCTGGAACCAAAAGGTATGCTATAACTGTTCATTTCAGTTTTCACATAGTTAAATCCCACAATAGTAAAAATCTGATCAGACAGTTTGTACTTATTAAAAATATCAATCACTACTGATTGGGCATCAAACTTACTTGGAAAAGCGGATTGAAATTCGCGTTCAACTTCATTAAAAGCTGCGTTAAGTTGAACACTTCCTTTTCCGTAATTATAACTAGATGAAAGTCCAACACGTTTTTGTTCGTTAAAGGACGAGTAATCTGCATCAAAAAAACCAAAGCTTTCATCAAAACCAGTTCTATAGTTATCCATTATTCCATAAACACGCAAGTCCATATTTTCAGTAATACTATAACCTAGGTCTACACTCGCATTGTACTTGGAATAGGTATCACTTTCAAATGGTATAGCAGCATCATCGCTTCTAATTGCCGAGAGACCATCGGTATAGGTATTGCTAAAATTTAGACGATAATTAAATTTATCTAAAGTACCGTTGATTCCAACAATATTGGTGAAATCGTTGATATCAATATCGGAATCGGATTGTCCATTATTTGTGCCAATAAATGATGAAAATGATGCGCTAAATGAACTATTGGAAGGTTTTTTAGTAATTATGTTAATTACTGCCGTAGACGCTCTATTTCCATAAAGCGCACTAGAAGCCCCTTTTAATATCTCAATACTTTCAATTTGATCTAAAGCAATGAGTTGTAAGTCATAGTTATTTTCAATCTGCGACGGATCACTAACGGCAATGCCATCTATTAAAACCAATACCTGTCGATTTTGTCCGCCTCTAATATAAGTTGAGAGGTTTTGTCCAGCATTACTTTGGGATCCATTGATCGTAATACCAGATTTGGTATTAATGATTTCTGCCAAAGTTTTACCTTGATTGTTCTTAAGTTCTTCTGGAGTGATCTGGATCACCGTTTTGCCAGAGTTTTCCTTTTTGAGTTCAAAGCGTGTGTCGCTGATTACAACCTCTTCCAGTTGTTCCACTTTTTGATCATTGTCCTGAGTATGACCCAATTTAAATAGGCACATGACAAAAAGGACAAGGATTTTTCCATTTTTGTTCATTTTTGAAATTAATTTACTCGAGAGTAACATGCTTATGCACTGAAACTTTTATCCCGAAAGTTCAACATTGTTTTATTGAAAAAAGGCAGGTCTCCTGACTCTCGTCTTGTTACTTACCTTCCCAATTCGATAATGAATCAGTGGTTTTGAAGTGATGTAACAAGCATTCACTATTGTGAACTTAGATTACAGTTGCGGGAACAGTTCTGGAATTACACCAGATTCCCTTTTAATTGACCAGTCATAACAGATTGGTCAAACCAAATTTCAGGGCGAAAGTAAACATTTTGTTCCTTATTGGTTAGATTAAAACGGATTAATTCTATTTTTGAATTTTAAAAATCAAACTTTTGTTACGACTCATTCTCCTCATATTTTGTATATCCCTCTATACTTGTAAAAAGGAATCCAACACCTTGGAGATTGAACACAATGTTGACAATCTAGAATTAACTTATGCGCAAGGTTTTTCTATAGATGATCATGGTACCTATAAGGTATTGGAAATAAACAACCCCTGGCCTAATGCCAATACATCTTATAGATACGCCATTATCAATCGTGAACAAGCAACATTTACCACATTAAATAAAGATGACTATGATGCTATTTTATTAACGCCTTTAAATCAAATTGTTACCACATCGACAACGCATATACCATCATTAGAACTATTGCAAGTTGAACACACTTTAAAGGGGTTTCCGGGATGCAATTATATCTCTTCAGAAAAAACGCGAAAATTAATCGATCTTGGCAAGATACGGGAGCTTGGAAGTAATGAAGGCATTAATACAGAAGTGCTTTTAGAATTGCAACCAGAGGCGGTTATTGGATTCGCTGTAGAAGGTTCAAACAAAACATTTGAAACTATAAAAAAGTCTGGCATACCTGTACTCTATAATGGTGACTGGGTTGAGGAAAATGCCTTGGCAAAAGCAGAATGGATTAAATTTTTTGGTGTGCTTTTTGAAAAACAAGAACAAGCAGATTCAATTTTCAAAAATATTGAAAGTAATTACAAGGAGGCGCAAAAAATAGCACTAAAAGCCAACTATCGCCCTACTATATTAAGTGGTGCGATGCATAAAGACATTTGGCACCTGCCTTATGGAACAAGTCCAGAAGCACAATTGCTTAAGGATGCCAATGTAGATTATATTTGGGCTGATACTTCAGGCAAAGGAAGCTTACCTTTAAATTTTGAAACGGTATTTAATAAAGCCAAAACTGCCGATATTTGGTTAAGCCCATCATACTATAGTTCTTACGGCGATTTGGAAAAGGCCAATACACACTACACTCAGTTTGATGCTTTTAAGAAAAAGTCTATATATACCTTTTCTAATACTACAGGTAAAACTGGTGGTGTCGTTTATTATGAATTGGGTATAGCAAGACCAGACCTTGTCCTGAAAGACATAATAAAAGTGTGTCATCCTGAATTACTACCTGATTATCAAACCCATTTTTTTAAACCACTAAAAAATTGAGCCAAGAACGTAGTTACATAAAACTTTTCTTGTTGCTAATGTTGTGCTTAGTATTACTATTTTTTGTAAATATTAGTTTAGGATCTGTGGCCATTCCAATAGATGAGGTTTTTAAAGGACTATTTGGTCAGATCACAGAAAACGAATCCTGGCGCTATATCATTCAAAACTATCGTTTACCAAAAGCGATTACGGCATTAATTGTTGGATCTGGCTTGGGCATATCAGGGCTGCTAATGCAAACTTTATTTAGGAACCCATTGGCAGGACCTTTTGTTTTAGGTATTAGTTCTGGCGCGAGTTTAGGTGTGGCTATGGTAATTCTTGGTGCCTCATTTTTTTCGATGTTTGCAGGAATATTATCATCGAAATGGACATTAGTGATCGCAGCAAGTATAGGTAGTTTTTTAGTTTTACTTGCAGTATTAGCCGTATCTACACGCGTAAGAGACACTATGGCCATTTTAATTATAGGCTTGATGTTTGCTAGTATAACGGCTGCTATTGTAAGTGTGCTGTCCTATTTTGCTACAGCTAGTCAATTGCAACAGTATATTTTTTGGGGATTTGGTAGCCTAGGTAACCTCTCATGGCAGGAGTTATTAATTTTAAGTGTTGTTTTCACTTTAGGAATAATACTCAGTATTATGTCTATCAAAGCATTAAACTCATTATTATTAGGTGAAAATTATGCCAGAAGCCTTGGTGTTAATATCAATAGAAGTCGCATTCTCATAATTCTTGCAACCAGTCTTCTAGCAGGATCAATAACAGCATTTGCCGGACCAATTGCCTTTATAGGGTTAGCTATTCCCCATATTGCCAGACAAGTTTTTAATAGTGCACATCACAAAATTCTATTGCCAGCCGTATTTTTAATTGGAGCCATCGTCATGTTAATTTGTGATTGCATAGCGCAATTACCTTTAAGCGATTTTACGCTTCCAATTAATGCGATAACATCACTATTTGGTGCACCAATAGTAATATGGCTGTTAGTACGAAAACGAAAATTAATCTTTTAATGGTCAAGGATCTCCAACATACTGTATTAAAAACTATAGATTTAAATATAGGCTATCAATCACGCAGCCAATACCATGAGATTGCATCCAATATTAATTTAGAATTACAAAGTGGTGAACTCGTTGGTATGATTGGACCTAATGGCATTGGCAAATCAACCTTGATTAGAACGTTATTAGGCATGCAAAATGCACTTTCTGGTCAAATTTTGTTAAATAGTAAAGATATCAATGCTATTAGATCAAGTGAATTTTCTCAAATCATCAGCGTTGTACTTACTGAATCTATAGCTACTAAAAATTTAACAGTTTTTGAATTGGTTGCTTTAGGTAGACAACCCTACACCAATTGGATTGGTCAATTGACATCCGAAGATCTTAAACACATTAATAGCGCACTTAAGCTAACAAAGACTGAAAATATGAAGGGTAAGAAGTGCTATGAATTAAGTGATGGTCAACTTCAAAATGTAATGATAGCACGTGCTATTGCACAGGACACTGCTATGATAGTGTTAGATGAGCCTACAACGCATCTTGATTTACATCATAAAGCATACATTCTTAACTTGCTAAAAACACTAAGCACCGAAACTAATAAAACCATTTTATTTTCTTCTCATGAAGTTGAATTGGCCATGCAAGTTTGTCATAAATTGATACTTATGACCAAGGATAGCGTTATTATTGAGACCCCTGAAAATCATATAAAACAAAACAATTTTGATCGACTTTTCCCAGAAGACCTCATTTCATTTAACCCGCAATCTAAATCTTTTATAGTTAAAAAGTAAGCTTGCTTTTTGTTGTTAAAACATCACTATAAATGTATATTTGAGAAAGTACTTTTTCAATGAGCGATACTCTAATTCTATTT
>CAYZKX010000189.1:0-4876 GCA_964479055.1 uncultured Flavobacteriaceae bacterium | reverse complement strand
GTTTTTTAGACGTGAAAGGTAAGAAAGGTTCACTTACCACAGCAAGTGTATACGCAATTTGAAGGGCCACATACATGATGGTCTTTACGCGATCTTCATCTTCTTTTATCACCTTCCACGGTTCTTCATCGGCCAAATATTTGTTACCCAATCGTGCCAAATTCATAACCTCTTGACTGGCTTCTCTAAATCGGTAACGCTCAATGGCTGAACCTACTATTTGAGGGTAGCTTCTCATTTTTTCGAGAGTTTGCTGGTCAGTTTGTGTTAAGACTTCAGGCTGCGGTACAATGCCATTAAAATATTTGTGTGTTAGTACCACAACTCGATTTATAAAGTTGCCAAAAATAGCCACCAGTTCATTATTATTTCGGGCTTGAAAGTCATTCCATGTAAAATCGTTGTCCTTAGTTTCAGGTGCATTGGCTGTTAATACATAACGTAAAACATCTTGTTTATCAGGAAACTCTTCCAAATACTCATGTAACCATACTGCCCAGTTCTTTGAAGTGGATAATTTATTGCCTTCCAGATTCAAAAATTCATTAGCTGGTACGTTCTCAGGTAATATAAAATCACCATGGGCTTTTAGCATGGCAGGAAAAATGATGCAATGGAAAACAATATTATCCTTACCAATAAAATGAAGTAATCGGGTATCCTTATCCTTCCAATACGGTTCCCAGTCTATACCTTGACGTTCGGACCATTCTATGGTTGATGAGATATAACCTATTGGTGCATCGAACCACACATAAAGAACTTTGCCATCAGCTCCTTCAACAGGCACAGGGATTCCCCAATCCAGGTCGCGAGTCACTGCTCGAGGCCGCAATCCATCATCTATCCATGATTTGCATTGTCCATACACATTGGGTTTCCAATCGTTTTTATGGCCTTCAATGATCCATTCCTTTAAAAAGGACTCGTGTTTGTTTAATGGTAAAAACCAGTGTTTGGTCTCTTTTAATTCTGGTGCAGCTCCTGTAATTACCGATCTGGGGTTGATCAAATCGGTTGCATTATGACTGGTTCCGCAATTTTCACATTGATCGCCATAACTTTCTTCATAGCCACATTTTGGACAAGTACCAATAATAAATCTGTCAGCTAAGAATTGACTAGCATCAGCATCGTAGAATTGTTGAGTGGTTTCTTCAATGAACTCATTATTGTCATATAAGGACTTAAAGAAATTGGATGCCGTTTTATGATGGATCTTTGCAGAAGTACGTGAATAGTTATCGAATGAAATACCAAAATCTAAAAACGATTGCCTGATCATGGCATCATATTTGTCAACAATATCCTGTGGCGTAACGCCTTCTTTCTTGGCTTTTATAGTAATGGGAACACCGTGTTCATCACTACCACAAATAAAAGCCACATCGTTACCTTGCAAGCGCATGTAGCGTGCATAAATATCGGAAGGAACATATACGCCAGCCAAGTGACCAATATGAATTGGACCGTTGGTGTAAGGTAAGGCAGCAGTAATGGTTATACGTTGTGACATGGTATTTTAATATGCTGGCAAAAGTACACAATTCAATGTCATATTGAAAAAAAATGTACATTTACAAAAAGCCCTTTTATGTTTAAAAAACAGCTTCTTTTCCTATTCATTTTTGTTTGTACCTCAAGTTGGTTCACTACTTATTCCCAAAGCATTACTTATAACGATGTCACTGATAACTCAGCAAAGACATTGATCACTCCGCCTTATTTGAAGGCTGGAGATTCTGTGGCTATTCTTGCGCCTTCAGGCGTTCTTAAGAACCGAGATAAAGAGATGCAACAGGCCAAAGACCTTCTGCGTAGTTGGGGGCTGCATGTCGCCATTGGTAAGCACGTGTATGAAGATGGACAACATTTTGCTGGCACCGACGCTCAGCGCGCTGAAGATCTGCAGGCAGCATTAGACAATCCTAACATTAAAGCCATTTGGTGTGCTAGAGGTGGTTATGGAACGGTTCGTGTATTGGACCATTTGGACTATACCCAATTTAAACAACACCCAAAATGGCTTGTAGGTTATTCTGATATTACGGCATTACACAATGACATTCACAATTTGGGCGTGGAGACCATGCATGCTATGATGTGTACCAGTTTAACTGATGATCTAGCCGAAATTGAAAATACTGTAGTCAGTTTCAAATCGGCCTTGTTTGGTGAAAACATGAGCTATTTGATCGATGGATCGGAGTACAATAAGACGGGCAAAGCTTTCGGGCAATTGGTTGGTGGTAATCTCACTTTATTACATACTATGTTGGGATCCAGGACCAGTATCGATACTGCCGGTAAAATACTTTTTATTGAAGAGATTGGTGAATACAAGTACCATATAGACCGCATGTTGCAAAGTTTGAAACGCGCCGGATATTTTGACAACCTACAAGGTGTCATTGTTGGTGATATGAGTAAAATTCGAAAAAATACGACGCCATGGGGTAGCTCTATTGAACAGCTTATTCTAGATGTTTTTGAAGATTACGACTTTCCTATACTTTTTGATTTTCCCGCAGGGCATGAGGATGACAATCGCGCCCTTATTCTGGGAAGGACCATCCAGCTTGAAGTAGGCAAAGCACAATCCAGTGTGGTATTCCAGTCTTAATTAATCTCTTCTCCCTCAATGGCTCAGCACAACGATTTAGGAAAAAAAGGCGAATCTTTGGCGGTAGATCATTTAGAGAAAAATGGATACATTATTCTTGAACGCAACTATAGATTTGATAAGGCTGAAGTTGATATTATTGCTACGAAAGGTGAAGATCTCGTGATCATCGAGGTCAAAACGCGATCAAACACACATTTTGGTGCACCTGAAGATTTTGTAAAACCAAAGCAAATAAAAAATTTAGTCAAGGTCGTCGATGCTTATATCAACGCAAATGCGCTCGATCTCGATGTAAGATTTGATATTATTGCACTGGTCAAAGAAGGTGACAACTATACCATTGAACATCTAAAAGATGCCTTCTATCACTTTTAATATTCGCTCTTATTGAAATACTGTGACCAACTCCTGCAGACTTTGTGGTTTAGCCACAATTTTTTTGTCTTTATCCAAAACAAAATAGGTAGGTGTGGACGTCACATTATAGATCTCGCCAATAGGATTTTCCCACTTACCTAATCCTATACCGTGATAAAATTCAGGGAATTTAGTGATCTCGGTTTCCCAATTGTTGTCTTCATCTTCCAATCCAAAGGCCAGAACTTTAACCTCATTTTCCTTAAAATTTTTCATGAACGTTTGGAGTTGCGGAAGCTCTTCCAAACAGTGCGGACATGCACTACTCCAAAACACCACTATATAATACTGAGCTGATGTGATGGAACTTATGTTTTTTGGCACCATCATGCCTTCGATAGGCACATTCACTCTAAAATCAGGTGCGATCTGTCCTGTAGCCATGCGTTTAAATTGCTCTAACTGGGTAATCATCCCTTGATCTTTAGATTCTATGGCCAATGTCATTAAATAGGTATCGGTAATATAATTGGCTGTCGCTTCAAAATTGGCATCACCCAATTGTTGCCACATAACATGATAGATCATTTTTTTTGTTTCCAAAGAAGCATCCTTCATTGCCAGAGCAACCTCATCGATATTATTCTGATACACTTCGGTATCCGTATTGCCTTTTCCAGCCATACCGAATACATAATTCAAAACGCGTTCAACCAAAAAACTAGAACTCTGCAATAAAGGCTCGTTGAAATCAACGTGATCAAAATAGTGTGCCTTAATATTAGTGATATAGTTATTCACAGATTCATAATCCGTTGGAAGATAAGGACGGTTTGCTTTAATGAACTTGGCTGCCATAGTCCCTCGAGCCGAATTTTCGTATTCTTCCTGCGTATTCTTAAGGGTTTCAAAAATGGCTTTTAAAGCTGATGAATCTGTACTTTGTTGTCTGTAAAAGTTACCAATACTCTGACTGATCATGCCCATGCTTTTGGTGTAACTGGTCATGAGTTTATTCTCATTAGAAGTGAGATAATCGATTCCAGTATTATTGTTAAAGGTGAGCACAATGTCCTCCTGTGCGTTGTAGATTAGATCAAAATTAAATTGGTCCTGTGGTACATTATAAACCAGTTTATACATTCCGGCAGTATGTTTTTCATTGAGTTGAAATTCGAAATTGCCTTGTTCATCTATTGTAGCACGTTCAATAAACTCTGAATTTTGAGGTGTTAATTTGTAGAGCAATACCCATTTGTAATCTTCGGCCGGTACAAATGTCCCAGAAATTTTGTGTTGTGCAATTAGCATACACGGTAATACAAACAGAATATATAGAATTTTTCTTGTCATGCGCATTCAATTGACGTCAACAATCAGGCCACAATTTGTTTCAAAGCGCTAAGCGCAGCACTAATGTTTTTAATGTCAGCAAAGGTAATTAATAATCTCAAACCATTTCGGGTTTGTTTTTCTTTCATTTTACAGCTATTAGGATGATTTTGAACAAATTGCAAAACTGATGTGAAGTTTGCACTTTGATAGAACGAGCTGTTTTTATCACTTATGAAATAACCAACCAGCTTATTCTTTTTCATAATAATCTTTTCCAATCCAATGGAAACTGCAATCCACTTTAGTCTTACACTATCCAGTAGATCAACTACCTGAACTGGCAATTCTCCAAATCTATCAATGAGTTCGTGCTCAAACTGTTTTAGGTCATCTTCATTATTCACCTTATTCAATTTGGTGTATAAATTTAAACGCTCCGATATGTTATTGATATAGTCATCAGGAAAGAGCAATTCAAAATCGGTGTCTATGGTAAAATCCTTAACAAAATTCTTTTTAGCGTTTTCGTCCTTATACAATTCTTTAAACTCATTCTCT
>CAYZKX010000188.1:0-4879 GCA_964479055.1 uncultured Flavobacteriaceae bacterium | reverse complement strand
TATCACTAAAGCAATGACTAATGATCAACTTGATGCCATCACTGAAAGTATGGAGAAAAGAGGAATCACTTTGAAGTTTAAGGGGATTAAGCGAAATAGTTCTGGAGAGATAACCAACATAAAAATAACTGCAAAAACAGAGAAATCTAATGCGAATATCAGTGAATCCAATGACGATGGCATAAATCCAATTAAGATTACCGTTGATGGAAATTCAATCTCTATTGGTGATTTGGAACATGCGCATAAAGGAAAAGATTATTACTTTGAATCGAAAGATGGCAATCATACTATCCATAAATCTAAAGCAGGAAGTAGAGTTTTTGTTTACAGTGATGCACATGAACATGATGACGACCATGAAATCATTGAGGATAAAGATAAGATCATCATCAAAAACGGTGATAAAGTTCATGAGATAAAAAAGGTTCACAAAGACAAAAATGTTTGGGTAAGCGACGAGGATGGTGAAATCATTGAAATTAAAGATAAAGGAGATAATGATGTGATTATCGTTAGAAAAGGTAAAGACGGTAATATTTCTAAATCTAAATGGAAAGGCGGTAAAGGAGAAAATGTATTTTTCTCTGATGATGCTAAAGTTATAGAGATCAAGGAAGATGGCGATGACAATATCTTTATTATCAAAAAAGACAATGACGGTAATTATTCAAAATCGATATTCGATAGTGAAGGAGATAATGTCTGGATTACTGAGGATGGCGAAGAAAATACATTCAAAGTCAAAACTATTGGTAAAGGAGATGACAAAATAAAAGTATTCTTCTCTGATTCAAAAGATGGTAAAAGTCCATTATATATTCTAGATGGCAAGGAAATAAGTGAAGACAAGGCCAAAGACCTAGACACTAATAAAGTAGAAACCATAAATGTATTGAAAGGTGATGCAGCTATTAAAAAATATGGCGATAAAGCGAAACATGGTGTAGTTGAAATGACATCAAAAAAAGAGGATTAATACGGTTGGTGATTGTTTATAGAGTAGAAACACCTTTAGCAAATGAAACTAAAGGTGTTTTTTTATGGATTAATGATAAAAAAGACCAAATACGTCTCATTTATTAGTTTTTTTGCCTACGATTTTAAAAAACACCTCAAAAATGGCCTACAAATATTAATATTTATAATCTTAAATACAATATAAGATTATAAATAATAACTTAATTGTAGACTAATAGTTTATAATATTAACTGTTTCCGTCTTTTTAATTTATGTATTAAAGTCAATTCCATCCTTTTTGATCATTTCGTTTGGTCACAAGATTAACTTCATGATATATTCGCTAAACAATTACGTAATTGATTTTTTATCAATCATTTAAAATCAATAAAATTATGATCACACTAGCAAAATTTATCATTGAGCTCATTAGCTCGTTTTAATAACCATCAGGACAAATAGTAAAGCTTAGTGCTAGACTAAGTTTTACTATTTTTGTTATTATTATTTGAAAATGAATAAAGCTCTATTTAAGGTTCTAGCAAAAGTAAACAAAGCCATACTGCCAAGTTACACTAAACGCGGGTTGGATATTACAAAAGCCACTAAACTTCAACTGGCCATTATAGGATGGCGATCGTATGTAACATTACGAGCTTTAGATTAATAAGTGATTACAGCTTTATAAGGGTAGTCACTTATTTTTTGTTTACCATTTAAAAAGCCAAGCTCCAAAATAAAATTGCATTGAACAATAGTACCACCTAATTTATGCACTAATTGACATACAGCTTGTGCTGTACCACCAGTAGCCAATACATCGTCATGAATTAATACTCGATCTCCAGCTTTTATAGCATCTTCATGCATTTCTAATGTGTCCGTACCATATTCTAATGCATACGATTGAGATACTACTTTATACGGTAATTTACCGGGTTTACGCACAGGTATAAAACCCGCATTTAGTTTATTGGCCAATAATGTTCCAAAGAAAAAACCTCGGGATTCTATACCCACAACCTTATCTATGGACTCCTCACCTATGAGATCCAGCAGTGCCTGTAAACACATTTCGGTAGCTTTAGGATCGTTTAACAATGGTGTAATGTCCTTAAATAGAACACCTGGCTTTGGGAAGTTTTGAATGTCTCGTATGTAATGTTCTATTGCATGCATGAATTGGATATTAAAAATCGTGATTGCTTAAACTTTTTAGTGGTTGTAAGATAATCAACCTCCAACATATTCTAAAAATGTCACACCCTTTATTTCTTGATTGAAGTCAACTCAGAGATTTCTTTAATGCTTTTAACTCTATCCCTAATTCATTAAACATATTAGTAATACTGCTTATTTTCAATTCTTCTGGTGTATACTCCTGAGTGTTAATAGCACAAGTGAATTTCCACAATTCGACCACCTCATCAATATTGACATCATATGCAGGATATATAGGGTTGTCAGAAACAAGACGCAAAGTATTATTGTGTTCTATGTTATTGATCACTCTTTTATAGACCATACCTTCATTTAAGGTCAACAGCACGTAGGTAGAATTAGAGCGGATATCACTGCGGCTTTCAACAAACTCTCCTATAACATACGACCCATCTTTTAATGGTAACATAGAATCACCTTTAATAGGAAACGCACGGTGCTTTCCTGTTGGAATAAAAGGCAACTTTATATTCTCAAGTTGTTGAATGTATTCAGGATCGTCATAACCAGCAAGATACCCGGCTGAAGCTTTCGCTGGAACCACCTCAATAAGATTTTCATTCTCGTCATTCACCATTATGGGAAACAGTACGCGCTTGTCTCCTATTTCTATAAATGAAGTGTCTTTGGCTAGCCGTAAATCGTTTTTCACTAATACATCTATAGGAATATTACTATATGCCGATAACTGTATCAACTTTGCAATAGAAGGTTCTGAACGACCCTCTTCATAAGAGCCTACCATGGATTTGGTCCAACCTAAATCGTCTGCAAATTGTTCCTGAGTAAGACTTCGAGCATTTCTAATATATCTCAAATTTGAATCAATAAAACTCATAAAACTACATTTTTAAGTCATAACAACTACAAATTTAAGCTAATTTTACAACATGGAAAAGAAAATCTTGCATTTTGACTTAGACACCTTTTTTGTCTCCTGTGAACGGCGGTTAGACAGTAGTTTAAACGGCAAACCTGTAATTGTAGGTGGCACTGGTGATCGCGGTGTGGTTAGTGCAGCAAGCTATGAAACACGTTCATATGGCGTGCATTCAGGAATGCCTATGAAAATGGCCAGACTACTATGTCCGCATGCCATATATATACGTGGTAATGCTGGTACATATACAAAGTTCTCCAAGCAGGTTACTGAAATTTTGCAAAGTGAAGTACCCATCTTAGAAAAGGCCAGTGTAGATGAATTTTATGTAGACCTCTCTGGAATGGACCGTTTTTTTGGGTGCTACAAATTTGCTTCAGAATTGCGTCAAAAAATAATTAGAGAATCTGGATTACCCATTTCGTTTGGCCTATCAATTAACAAAACCGTTTCTAAAGTGGCTACCAATGAAGCCAAACCAAATAATCAATTGAAAATAGATGACGGTCAGGAAAAACCATTTTTAGCACCTCTGTCTATTAAGAAAATCCCAATGGTAGGCGAAAAAACCTATCGCACCTTCTGTAATATGGGCATTAAAAAAGTATGCACTGTACAACAGATGCCAATAGAAATGATGCGTTCTGTTTTTGGCAAGAACGGACACACCATATGGCATCGCGCCAATGGTATAGACAACACACCTCTTGTAGAATACCACGAACGAAAATCCATTTCCAGCGAACGCACCTATGGGCAGGACACTACCAATATCACCAAACTAAAAACAACCATTAGTGCCATGGCCGAAAATTTGGCCTTTCAACTTCGAAGAGGTGGTAAATTGACCTCTGTTGTTACCGTGAAGATCAGGTATTCCGATTTTCAAACCTACTCAAAACAGGTCAAAATCCCGTACACCTCTGCAGACCATCACTTGGTTACTGTAGTGCATGAATTGTTTGAAAAACTTTACCAAAGACGACTCCTTATCAGACTCGTCGGTGTTAAGTATGGCGGACTCACTTCTGGAACCTATCAAATCAATCTATTTGATGATGAGAAGAGAACGGTCAACCTCTATAATGCCATGGATAACATTCGCATACGTTTTGGCGACCGCAGTATTATGCGTGCCTCTACCCTGGGTGATGGTGCACGCACCATTGGAAATTTTACCAACCCATTTAATGGAGAGCCTCCTATTGTACTGGCTCATAGACACCAATAGCACATGTTTTTAAATAACCACTCGTATTACAGTTTGCGTTATGGCACCATCTCAGAAGAACAGCTACTTGAGATGGCTCAACAAAATGGCTGTGCTGCACTGCCTTTGACCGATATCAACAACACTTCGGGATGCTTAAATTTCATTAGAGAAGCACCCAAATATAATATCAAACCTATTGTTGGTATTGATTTTAGAAACAATGCACAGCCCTGTTATATTGGTCTGGCAAGAAACAACAAAGGATTTTTAGAGCTCAACACCTATTTATCAGAACACTTACATCAAGAATTATCATTTCCTGAAATTGCACCGCAACTCAGTAATGCGCTATTTATTTATCCTTTTAAAAAGGCCATAACACTTAAAGGCCACACATTTTTAGAACACGAGTACATAGGAGTTACGGGAAATGATCTCAACAAGCTTGCTTTCTCTCATCTAAGTTTATTAAAAAACAAATTAGTGATTCTACATACCGTTAGTTTTCGCGATAAGCGCGATTTCAATACACATCGTTTACTCCGGGCCATTGATACCAACACTTTATTGAGCAAACTTTCTATAGAACAGCAAGGACAAGAAT
>CAYZKX010000187.1:0-4938 GCA_964479055.1 uncultured Flavobacteriaceae bacterium | reverse complement strand
GCAATAACCTTTAGCCCATAAGAAACAACCAGCTCTTTGAGTTGGTCTAAAATGTCTTCAATTTTCATTTCATAAATTTTTTAATGATTAATAGTTAATGTAATAAGTAATTAAAGCTAAGATAGCGGGGACAGATTGTATGTAAAATAGTTTAATTTTTTTTGTGGAATAACTACCATAAATACCAGCAATTATAACAAATGCCAAAAATAATATAGCAATGTGATGATCGTTCACTATTAAAGAATAGATCAATCCAGAGGTTAGAAATCCATTGTAAAGACCTTGATTGGCCGCCAGAACTTTGGTCTCTTCAGCAAATTCTTTTGATTTCAACCCAAAAGTCTTTATGCCCTTTGGCTTAGTCCACAAAAACATTTCTAAAACCAGGAAGTAGAAATGTAATAAAGCAACAAAAGCTATTAGAATTTGAGATAATAAGGTCATTTTATTCAATTAGAGTAATTGCCTTTTCCACTTCTTCAACAGGAAGCTTGCAGGCTTTATTAACACAAACATAAATTAATGTTCGCCCGTCAACATACCTATTTTTCAACAAAGGTAAATCATTGTCGGTGGTACTACCAATTAAAAGCTTATTTGGTAAATAATGACTATTGAATTGATTCACTTTTTCGGAGGCTTGATCTCCAACTATGGCAACTTCATAGTAATTATCGGTGCAATTTAGAAGTAGATCCAACCAATTTGAAAATGCTGATGGGTACTTGTTCATTTCAGGAATGACATTATTAAGCATGGTTTTGGCAGTAGACATATAGGCTTCATTATCAAAATAATGGGATAACTTGAACAAGTTTTTAGCCATTACCGAATTACTAGCCGGAATAAAATTATCTGTGTACTCCACACTACGTGACACTAAAGACGGATCTTCGTTTGAAGTAAAAAAGAACATCTTATTAGTATCGTCATAAAAATGATCAAAACAATAGTTTGCCAATTTCATGGATTCCATTAACCAGCGTTGATCAAATGTTACTTCATAAAGTGCCAGAAATGCCTCGATAACAAAGGCATAATCCTCCAAATATCCGTTTATAGTACTTTTGCCATCTATATAGCTATGTAAAAGACCTCCGTCTTCCTTAATTTGATGGTCTACAATAAATTGAGCATTCCTTATAGCGGTTTCCAAA
Source organism: uncultured Flavobacteriaceae bacterium (assembly GCA_964479055.1). GTDB lineage: Bacteria > Bacteroidota > Bacteroidia > Flavobacteriales > Flavobacteriaceae > CAYZKX01. Next base: position 3,778 of record CAYZKX010000187.1, on the reverse strand, counting down.
TAGGTTTGCTTGCCCAGCACACGATAAGCATCTACATATCCTTTCAACATCATGCCATTCCATGATGTCAAAGCTTTGTCATCTAGTCGCGGTCTTATGCGTTGAGAGCGTAACTCGTATAATACAGTCTTCCATTTTGCTCGTTTCTTATAGAATTCATCGTAACTTATGACGTGCTTGGTTACAAAGGATTCATCATCTTCATTGCGTATTAACACATAGTTCCCGTGTTCCCATAATCCATAACTATTGATATTGTAGTAATCAGCAAAGAGATCATAGTCATTCCCTAGCGTCTCTTTTAATTCTGTTTTGTTCCAGACATAGTAAGTGCCTTCTTCAAGATCGCCCTTTTCAGTTTCGCTGTCGGCATCTAGTGATGAGTAAAACGAGCCGTCACTGTCGGTTAGCTCACGTTCAACAAAAATAAGGGTTTCTTCTACTATCGATTTGTATAAAGGATTTTTGGTAATGAGATAGGCATCACTGTATAAACTGACTAATTGTGCATTATCGTATAACATTTTCTCAAAGTGTGGAACATGCCATTTTTCATCTACCGAATATCGAGAGAATCCACCACCAATTTGGTCATATACACCACCATATGCCATTTTTGTTAAGGTGGTATTGACATAGCTTTGAAGCGTTTCGTCGTTATTCTGATAAGCCTGTCGCAATAAAAAGTGAATATTGTTAGGCATCATGAACTTTGGGGATCTATTTGTGCCGCCCATTTCGTTATCAAAACTTTCCGACCATTTAGAAACAGCATCATCTATCAATTGAATATCAAACGCAGCTTCTTCTGTATTTAAAGTAATAATGTCAAAGGTTTTGATACCTTCTTCCAGCTTTGAAGCATATTCCTCCAAACGTTGAGGTTGATCCAAATATACTTCATTGATCTGTTCAAGAGATTTGATCCACTGTTCTTTGGTAAAATATGTTCCTCCCCAAATAGGGCGACCGTCAGGTAAAGCAACAACATTAAGAGGCCATCCACCACTACCAGTCATTAGTTGAACTGCATTCATGTAAATTTGATCAACGTCTGGGCGTTCTTCACGATCAACCTTTATATTAATGAAATTGTCATTCATCACCTGCGCCACAATGGTGTCTTCAAAACTTTCACGTTCCATAACATGGCACCAGTGACAGGCAGAATATCCAACACTTATCAAGAGTAATTTTTTTTGTTCTTGAGCCTGAGCTAGAGTTTCACTATTCCACGGCTTCCAATTTACTGGGTTGTGAGCATGCTGCAACAAATATGGACTGGTCTCATGAATAAGATCATTAGTGTATTTATGACTCATGTGTTCAGTATTTTGTTCTTTGCAGCTAATTGATAATACAGTAAAAAATAGGAGCAGAATTCTTAACTTAATCATGGAAGTAAAAGTACTAAAATGATAATTCAATTAAATGGAAATTAATGTTATAATAACTATAAAATTAAACCTTAACCGTTAATGGCTTCAACGGTTTCAACTTTGCCATGTAACATTTCTTTAAGCATATTCTCAATACCATTTTTTAAGGTAAAGGTTGATGATGGACATCCACTACAGGCTCCTTGCAGTATTACCTTTACACTTTTTTCTTTGGGATCATAGGATTCAAAAACAATATTGCCGCCATCACTGGCCACAGCAGGTTTTATGTATTCATCTAATATAGAAACTATTTGCTGAGAAGTGCTGTCCAGAATAGGTTCTTTGGCCTTTTCAGATTTAGGTGCTTCAGCAGTTAAATTAGATTCACTTTGAAGTAAAACAGCTTTGTCATTCTCTAAATAAGCCTTAATAAATTCGCGTAATTCCATAGTCACATCATTCCATTCTGCAATATCATATTTAGTAATTGAGACATAGTTCTCATCAATAAATACACTTTTTACAAAAGGGTAATGAAATAGTTCTGTAGCGAATGGTGAAACTTTGGCCTCATCTATAGATTTGAATTCTATGGTTTGAGGAACTATTTTCTTATTTGCTACAAATTTAATAACTGCAGGATTAGGTGTACTTTCGGCATATACTGTTATAGGTAATTTTTTTGAAGAAGTTGCATTGACCACTGTGCCTCCAGCATTTAAATACTCTTCGATCTGTTCAGCCACTTCTTGTTTAACATCATCCCATTTTACAATATCAAAGCGTTCTATAGCTACAAAATTGACCGATATATATACTTTTTTCACAAAGGGTAAGTAGAACAATTGCTGTGCTAAAGGCGAATTATTGGCCTCGTCGATGTTGTTGTATTCAAAACTCTCATGATCAGTGAGAAAGGAATTGGCTTGAAATTTAATAATCCTTTCGTTAGATGTTTCTTGTATTGAAACTGATATTTTTCCCATTATAACTAATTTTTGCAAAATTAATAAAAGAAATGCGTATTGATATATATATTTGAGTCTACTAGTCTAAAAAATTTGTGGGAAAAAGATTACTATATATAGTATTTTTCTTTTGCCTGGCTATTGGTACATCACAAAATGTTACAGTAGATCAAACCGCGTATACTGTGGAAGAATTGATAACTGATGTATTAATAGATAGTCCATGTATTAATATATCTAATATTACTTGGTCTACTGGTTCCGATTTTGGCTCCAATAATGGGATTGGATTTTTTCAAGAACCAACAGGATCATTCCCATTTAATGAAGGAATTGTATTATCAACTGGAACTATAGATATTGCGAGCGGTCCAAATACACAATTCAATCAAACTTCTGGACCTAGTTGGCCAGGTGACCCAGATTTGACAGTGACAGCGGGGGTAAGCACCAATAATGCTACGGTAATCGAATTTGATTTCGTACCTCAAGCTTCCGAGATTAGTTTTCGTTTTTTAATGGCCTCTGAGGAATACGCACCTCCTGGAGATGGTAACATTGAATACGAATGTATGTTTTCTGATGTATTTGCTTTTTTCTTAACAAATTCTAGTGGCGTCACCGAAAATTTAGCCATACTACCTGATGGTGTAACACCAATATTAGTTACAACAGTGCATCCAGATAATGGCGCATCATGTGGAGGTGCTAACCCACAATATTTTTCTGAATATGTCCCTCTGGGATCAGATCCAACAGGTTATGATGGGTATACCCGCTCGTTTACAGCTTTAGCAGCAGTCAATCCAGGAGAAAGCTACCATATCAAATTGGCTATTGCCGATGCCTCAGATACTTTAGTGCATTCAGGAGTATTTCTTGAAGGGGGAAGTTTTAATCTAGGGCTCGATCTAGGTACTGATATTTTGGTTTCTTCAGGTAATGCGGCTTGTGATGGGGAAACTATTACATTAAGCACAAATTCTCCATCAGCAACACATGTATGGTATAAAGAAGGTATAGAAATAATAGGTGAAACGGGATCTACTCTAGATGTCGTTGATCCAGGCGAATATTCAGTAGACGTTATATTCTCGGGAAGCTGTCAAGCCCATGATAGCATCATCATTGAATTTGTAACCAACCCAATTGCAAACGATGCAATGAATTTGATTGAATGCAGTGGGACAGGCATTTTTAACTTTGATCTTACAGTAAACGATGCTGAAGTTTTGGGTGCACAAAGCGATACAGATTATCAGGTAAGTTACCACTTGAGTCAATCAGATGCCGACAATAATATAGGGGCTTTGGTAAGCCCATATGCGAATGTGTCTAATCCTCAAACAATCTATGCCAGAATAGAGAGTGTTAACAATTCCGACTGTTATGCTACGACGAATTTTGAGATCGAGGTATCAGGGATTG
>CAYZKX010000186.1:0-4975 GCA_964479055.1 uncultured Flavobacteriaceae bacterium | reverse complement strand
GTTCAAATCTTACGCAATAGTAAACCTAATAAAAAGAAGAAGTTTCAGTATCTCATTGAAGATTGGGGAGCAGACTTGCAAAGTGAACACGAACGCTATTTGGTAGAGAAACATTTTAAATGTCCTGTGATATTATTTGACTATCCAGCTAACATAAAAGCGTTTTATATGCGTTTAAATGAAGATGGTAAAACTGTTCGTGCAATGGATGTTTTATTTCCTGGAATTGGTGAAATTGTTGGTGGAAGTCAACGTGAAGAACGCCTTGATGTTTTGAAAGAAAAAATGGCCGTTCTAGATATCCCTGAAGAAGAGCTCTGGTGGTATTTAGACTTAAGAAAATATGGAACTGCCGTTCATTCAGGTTTTGGCTTAGGATTTGACCGTATGGTAATGTTCATTACAGGTATGGGTAATATACGAGATGTGATTCCATATCCCAGAACACCTCAAAATGCCGAATTTTAAAATCTAATCCCCAAAAAATACATGCTTAAACAGTATCTACAATTTAAACTCTCTCAAAAGCTTTCACCGCAGCAAATACAGCTGATGAAGCTTATTCAATTACCTACTCAGGCATTTGAACAGCGCATTAAGCAGGAATTGGAAGAGAATCCTGCCTTGGAGAGTGGTAAAGATACTATTGATGATCTCGATGATAATTATGATAATTCATTAGATGAAACCTACGATAATGAGACTATTAATGCAGAAGATATCAATGTTGATGAGTATTTGAGCGATGATGAGATTCCCAGTTATCGAACGCAAGCCAATAACTACAGCGCTGATGATGAAGAAAAGAGCATTCCATATGCTTCAGGAACATCATTTACACAGCACTTGATCAATCAACTTAATACCTTTAGACTAGATGAAGAAGAGCGTCAAATCGCAGAGTTTTTGGTAGGAAGTGTAGACGAAAGCGGTTACATAAGAAGGTCTTTAGAAGATATTATGGACGATCTAGCGTTTACACAAAATGTGTATACTACTGAAGAAAAAATTGAATCGGTTTTAAAAGTAGTTCAGCAATTAGATCCAGCTGGTGTTGCGGCCCGAGATCTGCAGGAATGTTTGTTAATCCAACTAGAACGCAAAGAACAAAGCCCCAATATTGAATTGGCAATCGATATCATTAAGAAAGGATTTGAACAATTTACTAAAAAGCATTATCAAAAACTTCTTCAGAAATTCGATATCTCCGAATTACAATTAAAAGACGCTATTCAGGAAATAGAGCGGTTGAATCCTAAACCGGGAGGCTCCTATTCAGGAAACACAAGAATAATTGAACACGTTGTCCCTGATTTTTCCATAAAGATTGTTGACGGTGAATTAGAATTAACACTCAATGGAAGAAACGCCCCTGAACTTCATGTTTCCCGAGAGTACAGTAATATGCTCAAGGGTTACAAGGAAGCCAAAGAAAAATCGAAATCTCAAAAAGATGCGGTACTTTTCATAAAACAAAAACTAGATGCCGCAAAATGGTTTATTGAAGCCATTAAACAGCGACAACAAACATTGTTTATCACTATGAGTGCTATTATGCATTATCAAAAAGATTATTTCTTAACTGGCGATGAACGCAAGTTAAAACCTATGATATTGAAAGATATCGCTGATGAGATTGAGATGGACGTTTCAACAGTATCTAGGGTAGCAAACAGTAAATATGTAGATACACCTTATGGCACTAAACTCATAAAAGAGTTTTTTAGTGAATCAATGAAAAATGACCAGGGCGAAGATGTCTCAACAAGAGAAATAAAAAAGATCCTAGAAACTGTTATTGAAGAAGAAAATAAGAGAAAACCACTAACCGACGAAAAATTAGCAACCATTCTTAAAGAAAAAGGATATCCTATTGCGAGAAGAACTGTTGCCAAATATAGAGAACAACTTGACATACCAGTAGCACGATTACGTAAGCAGATATAATGTGAATACCCTTTTAAAAAGTATATCCTATATTTTTCATCCTTTGATCATGCCCATCACTGGAGTTGTATTCTTCTTCTTAAAATCCCCACGTTATATCCCTGAACCTATTGTTAAAGCCAAACTATATGCTTTAATTTTGCTCACTATTGTGCTGCCACTATTACTGTTTTTTTTATTGCGATCACGACGTAAAGTTTCTACTATTTTTTTACCTGATGTTAAGGAACGTATCTTACCTCTGCTTTTACAAAGTATTATTGTTCTACTTATTATCATCAGGATTCTACCACCTTCTGAATTAATCGAATTGCATTTCTTTTTTGTGGGAATTTTAGTGTCTACAATCTCTTGTTTTATTTTGGCTCTGGTCAAATTCAAGATCAGTTTGCATATGGTAGCGGCAGGTGGAGTTTTAATGTTTGTTCTCGCCGTTGGTATTCACTACAGTATAAACATTAACCGATCTTTGGCGGCTGCATTTATAATCACAGGTGCCATCGCCAGTTCACGTTTACATCTTAATGCTCATAATGGATTGGAATTGATATTTGGATTCTTTGTTGGATTAATTCCACAACTAATACTTCTCAACTACTGGTTATAAAATGTAGAGAATTAGCCCAATTTTTATGGTGTTGAATTCTAAACTCTCACCATTTAATTGTTCCGAATCTTTAAGCACAGCATTTAACCCATAATTGACATAGGCGTTAATAGCTCCATAGCCAACACCCAAGGTCAATCCAAATTGAAAGCGATTAACCGCATCCAAAATACTGAACTTTGCATCCTGTGGCATGCCTTCAAATTTTGAATTGGCGACCACGACGTAACCCATTTTGATTCCTGTATAAACGCGCCAAAAGTTATAGCTGATGGGAGTAGAATTACGCCATCTTATTTCAATGGGAACTTCAACCATTTGTAAAGTGAATTTGTTTTTAGTAAACTGATCACTACCAATTAAGTTGTAGTCAAATCCACCTTGACTATTGTCAGAAATATATAAATTATTGTTGATTGAATTTAATGACATACCCAAACCTATGCCTATAGCCACATTACGTTTTTTGTTTATGGGCATATCACGTATGACTCCAAAGTGAAAACCACTTGAAAAATTATTTTGACTCATCCCAGAAGGCAGCTTCCCTAATAGATCGTAAGTAATGCTCAAATAAAACTGGTCTTCACGATACTTGTAATCAATAGAGTCGTTTTGAATTTCCTGGTCTTGTGCATTTATTTGAAGAGTATAGCACGCACAAAAAAGATAGATAATAAATTTTACTGCCTTCATGCAATCATAAAACGTAAATTTAATTGATTGAATTCATATAACACAAAAGGCGCTCTAAAAATTAGAGCGCCTTTTATTATTTAACAATAAAAAGAATTTAATCTAAGTTATCCAAAGCGATACCACTACCGGTCATGTAGTTAATTTTTAAAGCATTCACTTTACGTAGTTCTTGCTTAACATCACTTACAATTCCCATATTGGCTTCTTTATCTACTTTTAAACCTATTGTCAAAAATGGAATCAATTCTTCTCTAAGCGCTGCGCGTTCAGCATTAACAAATGCTGCCACATCACCTACTTCAGCAAACTTATCGTTAAGTTGAAGGCGTGCTTCTGTTCCAAAAACACTTTGATAATTTTGACTTGGTTTTCCAGCATAGATATAGCTTACCGGATTTTTCTTATCAAGTTTCTCAATCTGATCGGCTACTGGTAATTCATTTTTGATCTTTAAAGAATCCTCACGCATAACTGTTACTACCATGAACAAGAATAATAACATGAATACAATTTCTGGTAAGGATGCAGTAGATATAGCTAGTAATTCACCCCTTTTTTGTTTTTTAAATTTAGACATGCTGTTTTAATTTAAAATTATTGTACCTCAGACAGTTTTTGAGGAAACTCTATTTTTATTTGATCAATAACCTCTTTAAGCTTGGTCTTATTACCTGCAAATCTGGCGTCTCTATAATTCTTTTGCATTTCAACAAAATCCATATCGTTAAATCCACTTTGCGGTCCAATTTCCAAAGCTCTTCGGTTACGCAATACATTATAGGCTCCTACCAGTTCATTCTGAACAGTTAGATAAACGCCATATGATGTTTCACGTTCGTTTTTAAGTGAAATAATCGCCTTGTCTGGGTTGTCAGATGACTTTGGATCTTTGGCCCCACGGCAATAATCGCATGAACCATCTCCATTATTATCTAAAAACTTAATCGCTGCAGCCTTTAAATCTTTCACTTCCATGATCTCATCTTCCACAAGCAATTGATCTTTACCATTTAGTAATACAGTAAAAATATTTTTTTGTTTGATGATCACATCTTCTTCGCTCTCTTCCATTGGAGGGAGCTTACGGTTGATCCCTGAATCTTTAGGGATCGTTGTCGTTACCAGAAAAAATATTAATAACAAGAACGCAATGTCAGCCATTGAGCCTGCATTAACCTCTGGTGCTGATCGCTTTGCCATAATTATTTCATTAATTTTTTAACACCTGAAAATGCCATAGATCCTACAGCAATAATCGCAATTATATAAAACGCATATAACCCTGCTCCAACCTTTTTAGAAGTTGCTTCAGTTATATCCTGTCCTTTATCAAGAAACGGCTGTAAATCCAAATCAGTCCCTGATGACATAGCATATGAAATCAGTATGATCCCAACAAACAACCCAACCGATATTAATGTCTTTTTTACGTTTCCAGCAAACAAGCCTTTAACGACATAGATTAATACTAAGACAAGAATAAATGCAAGCACTGCATAACCTACGTATAACATGTTATCGATCATCCCATCATTTCCTGTCATGATCATAATACCAAAAATTATACCAATTATAGCAAGAGCATAAGCCGCGTATTTTACTATTTTATGTAAACCCATAATATTAAAATTTAACGGTTATTATTTCTTGTGCTTTGATAATAGATCCATCAATGAAATTGAAGAATCTTCCATGTCATTTACAATACTATCAATTTTAGCT